>CAZESH010000027.1:0-24346 GCA_964514665.1 uncultured Caryophanales bacterium | reverse complement strand
ATATTGACTCCATAGGTTTGGATGTTGTTCGGATCGAAACCGGGTTCGTCCGGATGCTTGCCGCTGCGGTCCACCGTCAGCTTTTTGGCCGTATCCAAAAACTGCTGCCAAGTCCAGGCTTGATCGGCAGAGGCAGGCGGATAAGGAATGTTCGCTTTGTCAAACACTTCCTTATTGTAGTAAAGTACAAATACTTCGTTGGCCACACTCGCTCCGACCAGCTTATTGTTGAAGCTGAATTTCAAATAATCGAGCTTATCCCCGATCTGTCCGCTGTCGTACAAATCCGATTGATCGACAAACTTGCCGTTCTCCGCCCAAGGACCCGTATCCGGTTCGGAAAAATAACCGACATCAGGCAAAGTATTGGATGATGCAAGCGTATTCAATTTGGTGATAAAATCGCCGGCAGCAGGGACGTACAGCTGCTTGACGTGGATGTTGGGATTTTCCTGATTGAATTTGTCCAGCAATTTCCGGATCGAATCCTTTTCATTCGTATCTCCCCAGTGAGCAAAGGTTAAGTTGACGGTTTCCCCTTTGGCTGATGATCCCCCGTCCCCTCCGTTTGCCGTGGAAGCTGCCGTAGACGTTGCCGTTGATGATGCACCTCCGCAGCCGGCAACTACAAACAGCAGCATGACGGCGATCATTGAACCGATGACACTCTTTTTCAAATTCATTACCTCCCTTTTTTCGGACTGTTTACACCTCCATTATAAAAATGAAATGAAAGCGTTGTCGGTAGATGGCAAAAAAGGTTAGGTAGACAAATCCGACGTTTGCAAAAAAGGCAGTCCGTTTCCTTGCAAAAAAAAATACTTTCCCTTGGGAAAGTGCGGCAGGATGATGGACAAAGGTTTGCAAGCTTGAGGCATATGGGTCTGCACCGATTTCAATGATTATTGAAATGTGTCCTGTAATAGGCCTTCCGGAACTCCGTCGGCGTCATCAGCTCATACTTTTTGAAGATCCGCATAAAGTATTTTTCATCCTGAAAGCCTACGGCAAAAGCAATTTCATTGACGTTCTGGCGGTAATTGCTGAGCAGCAGCTCCTTGGCTTTCGAGAGCTTTTGACTGTGGATGTACTCCTGCAAATTCATGCCCGTTTTTTTCTTGAAAAAACGCGAGAGGTAATCTCTGTTGTAATTGAACTGGTCGGCGATTTCCGTTACGGAGATGTTCATCATGTAATGCGCGCGTATCCAATCGAGTATTTTCGAAATGTTGATATTCGTGGCCATCTGCTCTTCCGACAGGTCCGCATTGGCGATGCCTTGACCGGACAATTCAATCAGCATCAGCGTCGAGAGATAATCCACACCGTACTTCGTGTAATAATCGGAATTGGAAAAATGCATCAGCTGGTGAAAAATGATATTGATCCGATCCAGATTTTTCACTTTGGCATACAGCGGCAAATAGATATATTGGCCGAGCAAATCGGTATTGATTTTTTTCTTGATCAGGGATATTTCCAGAAGCGCGTCCTTTTGCCGCAGCAGCTCGTATTCGTCGCAACAATAAAAATGAAACCAAAAGAACGAGACATCATCGGAAGCGTAATCAAATCCCCCATGATGATGTCCCGGCAAAAGCAGCAGCACTTCTCCCGGCTTGACGAGATAATTGACGTTATCCTGCCGGATCGGGAGCACGCCTTTCACCCCGATGATGATCTCAAAGCTGTCAAGCTTGCGCGTATTATGCTTCCACTGTCCCGGGGAAACAAATTGTCCTCCGGAAACAAATTGGACCGGACGGTTCATTCTAGCTTTCAAATACATACCAAATCACCGCGATTCCACAATTTTGAAACCTCAGATTAGATGGCGAACAAAAATGATATGCATTCCTTCAAGTCGTATGCTTCGATACCTTTATTATAGCATTGCCCGATATACCCAAATGGGTAGACAAAAATAACAAAAGGTGGACATATCAGACAATTTTTGTCTGCGGTTCGCTCGTAATTTTTTTCAGCAAATAAACAAGCAGCTGCTGATTATGCGAGGAAATGCGGCTCAAGTAATCCTGTAAAAAGGCTTCTCTGATTTTCATCCCCCGCTCCACTTCCTGCTTGCCTTTGCCGCTCATATGAATCCAGACGATTCTGCGGTCATGCGAGTCCCGTTCCCTGGAGATCAGTTCGCTTTTTTCCATCCGGTCGAGAATGGTGGTCACCGCTGCAGGTGTTGTGGACAGATAGGAAATAAAATCGGAGGGTTTGACCTTGTCATGCTGCAGCAAAAACTCAAGCACATGGAATTGTCCCTCTGTCAGCGAAGGAGAAAGCTGCGTATCCAGATGCACTTTCATATCTTTTGAGAGCTTGTACCAGCATTGTGCAAATTCTTGTAAGATCATTTCTTCCATCACATCCCGGAATCTTCTCTGTAAAACCATGGTTATATTATAACACTCGAACTTGTCCGAATGAAAGGTTAATTTTATTAATAGTTTAAGACATTAATCGATATAATGTTACATTCTCCTGCATCATTCTACAGCAACCAAGACCTTTGACGGATAGTCCGCAATGGACCAAAGTCGGATGACTTTAGCGGCCGAAGGCAGGACGCTCATGCACCGCATCTCGCTTATGATGGGATTAAGCAAAGGAAAATTAAAAGGAGGGCTTCATTTGCCGCAACAGCAAAAACAAATCGTGATGATTACCGGCGCGTCAAAGGGACTGGGAAGAGCATTGACATTGGCTTTTGCCCGCAGGGGAGCGGGATTGGCAGTCTGCGCCAGAGGCGGGGAAGCACTGCGCAAAGTAAAAGAGAAAGCGGAGGCATACGGTACGGAAGTTTTGGCCATTTCTGCAGATATTTCGCAGACACGGGATATGGAGCGATTCGTCACACTGGCCCAAAGCGCTTACGGAAGCATCGACGTTTTGATCAATAATGCTTCCATTTTGGGACCGAGTCCGATGCCCTATTTGATCGATTATCCCGAGGAGGATTTTGAGGAGGTGCTGCGCGTCAACACGCTTGGCCCGTTTCTTATCACGCGGCGGGTGATGTCCGGCATGCTGCAAAGAGGCAAAGGCTCGATCATCAACGTCACCTCCGAGGCCGGCTCTTCCGCATATGCCGGCTGGGGTGCCTACGGCGTCTCCAAATTCGCTTTGGAGGGGCTCAGCCAAACTTGGTCTGCCGAAGTCGAGGGTAGCGGTGTTCGCGTCAATCTGGTGGATCCCGGCGAGATGGAAACGCAAATGCACGCTTTGGCCGTACCGGATTGCGATTATGAATTAGCCGCTCCGGAAAAGCTGACGGATATTTTCCTATATTTGGCCTCGGAGCAAGCGGCGGCGATCAACGGACAGCGCTTTGAAGCGCAAAAATGGAAGGGCGTGTTCAAAAATGAGCCATAATCCCGTCTGTTTTCAGCTTCCCGAGGCATTAAACGCCGCTGCACCGCCTGAACGAAGAGGACTGAGAAGGGATTTCGTGCGCATGCTTGTGCTTGCAAGAGAAAGCGGCCGTCTGGTCGCGCACTCCGAATTTTACCGTTTGCCCAACTGGCTGCGCAAGGGCGATGTTCTGGTGCTGAATTCAAGCCGCACCGTTCCTGCTGCGCTCAAAGCGCAATGGCGAAGAAACGGGCGTGTGCTCAAAAACAATGTGAAGGTGCGCTTGGCTGCAAAAATCGGTGATTCCGTTTGGAAAGCTCTGATCGCAGGCATTGACCTGAAAAGCGGCGACATGCTGCATTTTTACTCCGACCTTCAAGCCAAAGCCGCATCGGGTCAAATCGATCCATTTTGCATGCTGCACTTCAATGCAAGCGGAATCCGGCTGCATGATCAAATCTACCGCCTCGGCGAGCCGATCCGATATGAATATATCCGCCGTCCGTGGAATCTCGATTATTATCAAACGGTATATGGCGACGTACCGGGTTCGGTAGAAATGCCTTCTGCGGGCAGAGCGTTCAGCTGGGAGCTGCTGCTGAGTCTGCGGCGTAAAGGCGTACGCATTGCTTTTGTTCAACTGCATACCGGACTCAGTTATTTGTCGGAACACCTGCCGCAGCTTGCGCCGGACGACAACTATGAGTCGTATACCGTCCCGCAGGCGGCCGTTGAGGCCATAGAGACCGCCAGACGCACTGGAGGAAGAGTCATCGCCGTAGGGACTACTGTGGTCCGGGCTTTGGAATCGGCCGCCTCCGACGGCCGCCTGCTTGCTCAATCCGGATTGACCAACCTGTATATTCATGCCGGTTACCCGCTGCAGGTCACGGATGGATTAATCACCGGCCTGCATGAACCGGAAGCTTCCCATCTCGAGATGTTGTCCGCCTTCATCGCCCCGGATTTGCTCAAGTCCGCCTATTTGGAGGCCATTCGGGAAGGTTACTTGTGGCACGAATTCGGGGATATGAACCTGATCTTGTAAAAAAAGGAATGTCCCAAAAGTTATGAGTAACTAGAGGGTTCAATTTAGCGACTAACTGAATTTCGTTTTCCTTGCTATACGTTAAATTGTCTTTTTCTGAATACGCGGTTCCCCGATAACCGTTTCAACAACCATTCCAGACGCCTTGCTTTTTTTCAATTAATGTTTGTAATTGCTTGCCGTCATTTTTTTCGCCGGTCGTAATGGTTGCTGCCGTGATGATTCGTTCTTCGCTCATGGCAATATGTGTTTTGTATCCAAAAAACGAGGAATCCGCGCTCTTATGGCCAACTTTGGCATCTTGATTTTCTGAGATTCGTAGATGCTCAATATCGTCCGCAACGGTTTCCTTGAGCAAATTCAGTTGTTCTTTATCTTTAGGAATCCCCGAAAGGCTGCTTTCGTTTTCGATCACTTGAATGAGTTCTTGGCAGTATTCAATTTCGTCTTCTAAGACATCGCACGTCGTCTTGGCCGGGAACTTGCTCTTCATGGATTCGTCGATTTGGTATACGGCTTTTCTAAGCTTCTTCGAGCGGTCAATCAGGATTTCTCTAGGCGACCTTTGATTGTAGCGAGCTTGCGTATGTGTGGCATCGACGATAATGGATTTACTCTTGATGATTCCCTTTTCAATGGCGATTTCTACCGTTTTTTGAATCAGCATATCCAATAGGTTCAGGTCTTTTAAACGTAGTTTTCGAAACTTGGTTAAGTAACTCGGTTCAATTACGGGTTCTTCCGGGGCCATATCCAGAAAATATTTGAAAGACATGTCATATTTGGAGCGCTCGACTACGTTAACGTCAGACAAATCATGAATGGACTTCAACAGCAAATATTTGAACATACGAATCGGGTCAATGGCGTTTCGACCGTTATCCAGGCAATAGTTGCTCTTCAGTTCATCGTACACAAAAGAGAAGTCGATGAGTTCGCTAATTTGTCGCAATAAATTATCTTTAGGAACAATTAAGTTGTATAGTTCCATAAATGGACTAAAGATCATCGTTTGGTGTTTTTGAATCATGACGCTCACCTACCGGATTTGATAGCTCAATTATAACCGAAAAAAGGTACAGCCTCCTCAAAGAAATGAGGGACTATACCTTCTTTTCATAAAGTGGACTTTTTCAGTGGCCTCACGAAAAGGAGCGGTTTCTTTCTCAAGAGGGCAGCAACGATAGCCGCCCTTCCCTTAACCCAAGCGATCGATGCGCAGCACTTCGATGATTTCCTCATTTTTGGCAGCGGTAAAACGCGGCTTTCCGGTCGATTTGCGCTCCTCGATTTCCACATCTTCGGTATTGACGATCCTCGTCTCTCCCGAGCTGAAAATGGTCCGCAAGTCAAAGGCTTCCTTCACGTAAAAGGCCGCTATCAAGCGCTCGCCGTTCGAACGGACACGCTTGCCTTCCTTGAACTCGAACGTTTGCAGTCCTTTGCCGCCTCTTCCCTGCTGTGTATAATCGACAGCAAGCGAACGCTTCGCATAGCCTTTGTCGGAGATCACCAGCACTTCTCCCTCGTCGCCTTCCATCCACAGCGCGCGCACGATTTTGTCGTCATTTTTCAGTTGAATCCCGCGCACGCCTCCGGCCACCCGTCCCATCGGATTGACATCAGCTTCGGGAAAGCGAATACTCATTCCGCTAGCGGTTACCAGCAGCAGTTCCTTGCTCTGATCGCTTAGATGCACATCCACAACCGCATCCCCGTCCCCCAGCTTGATCGCCGCGATGGCGTTGGAGCGGTTCGTCATGTAATCCTTCAATTCCGTACGTTTAACCTGTCCCTTTTGCGTAACGAACACCAATGACAGTTCGGCATTAAAGTCCTTCACCGGGATAACGCCGACAATTTTGTCGTCCTTGGTCACCGGAATGAGATTGACCAGCGCCGTCCCGGTATCCTTCCATTTGTACTCCGCAATCTGATGCACCGGCAGCAGGTAATATTGGCCTTTTTGCGTGAATATCAGCAGATTTTCAATCGTATTGACCTCCAGCAGGTAGCGGACATAGTCACCTTCCTTCAAGCCGGTGTTGTCCACTTCGCCTCCGGAACGGGTGAACGAAAGCTTGCTTGTGCGCTTGATGTAGCCTTCATTCGACAGCGTCACCAGCACATCCTCTGCAGCCACCATGACCTCCAGATTCACCTTCAGTTCTTCCACTTCGCCCTGAATTTGCGAACGCCGGTCGATGCCGTACTTTGTCTTGATTTCCGTCAGTTCGCTCTTGATTACCCCCATCAGCTTGCTATGGCTGGCGAGAATGGATTGAAAATACGCCACCTGTTTGCGCACTTCTTCCAATTCCTTGGTCAGCGTGGTAATTTCAAGATTGGTCAAACGATATAGCTGGAGAACCAAAATCGTCTCCGCCTGACGTTCGGTAAAGCCGAACTGCTCGACCAGGTTCTTTTGCGCATCCTGACGGTTCTTGGAAGCCTTGATCGCGGCGATCACCTCATCCAGAATGTTCAGCGCCTTGACGAGCCCTTCCAGCACGTGCGAACGGTCTTCAGCTTTTTCCAGCTCATAACGGGAGCGATTGGTCACCACTTCACGGCGATGAGCGATGTAGGCGGAAATAATCTCGATGATCCCCATTTGCTTCGGCGCCTTATTGACGATCGCTACCATGTTGAAGTTATATGTAACTTGCAAATCGGTTTTTTTGAATAAAAAGTTTAAAATACTTTGCGCGTCCGCATCCTTTTTAAGCTCGATCACAATGCGCAGCCCCTGTCTGCCGCTTTCGTCGCGGACTTCGGCGATGCCCTCCACCTTTTTCTCCAGACGGATCATCTCGATCGCCGTGACAAGCCTCGATTTTACGACCTGAAAAGGAATTTCCGTAATCACGATTTGTCGTTTGCCGCCGCGCATTTCCTCAATGTCCGTCTTGGCCCGGATATAAATGCGGCCCTTGCCTTTCTCATAGGCCTCGCGGATTCCGTCAGCGCCCATGATGATGCCGCCGGTAGGAAAATCGGGACCTTTAATCAAACCCATAAGCTCCTCTAGACCGATCTCCGGCCGGTCGATCATGGCGATACACGCCTCGATGACTTCCCGCAGGTTGTGTGTGGGAATCTCCGTGGCAAAGCCCGAGGAAATCCCGCTGACTCCGTTGACCAGCAAATTGGGAAAACGCGAAGGCAGCACGATCGGCTCCTGCAGCGTATTGTCGAAGTTGTCGCGGAAAGCGACCGTTTTCTTCTCGATGTCCTTCAAAAGCTCAGAAGCGATGTTCGACAATCTGGCTTCGGTATAGCGCATTGCAGCCGGCGGGTCATCATCCAATGATCCCCAGTTGCCGTGCCCGTCAATGAGCGTTTGTCCCATTTTCCACGGCTGTGCCATTCTGACCATGCCCTCATAGATTGAGGAATCGCCATGCGGATGGTAGTTGCCCATCACATCGCCGACCGTTTTTGCCGACTTGCGGTAAGGCTTGTCCGACGTATTGCCGGCTTCGTGCATGGCGTACAGAATTCTCCGCTGCACCGGCTTTAATCCGTCGCGCACATCGGGAATCGCCCGATCCTGAATAATATATTTGGAATACCTGCCGAAGCGGTCGCCGACTACTTCCTCAAGCAGGGCGGGAAAAAATTGTTCAAGCTGTGACATCTCTATTCACCTTCTATCCTTCGATCTCTGTAAAGTCCACGTTCTCGATGATCCAGCGTTTTCTCGGATCAACCTTATCGCCCATCAGCGTGGAGACGCGCCGTTCCGCCTTGGCTGCATCTTCAATCTGCACCTGCAGCAGCGTGCGCTGCTCGGGATCCATCGTCGTTTCCCAGAGCTGTTCGGGATTCATTTCTCCCAAGCCTTTGTAGCGCTGGATTTCCGCATTTTTGCCGACTTCCTTGATTACGCCTTCCAGCTCTTCGTCGGTAAAAGCGTATTTCACCGTTTCCGACTTGCCGGATTTCTTGCTGACCTTATACAGCGGCGGTTTGGCTATATACACCTTGCCCAAATCGATTAATGATTTCATATAACGATAAAAGAACGTGAGCAGCAGCACTTGGATATGCGCGCCGTCCATGTCGGCATCTGTCATGATGATGATTTTGGCGTAATTCGCTTCCTGTGCGTCGAATTCCGGTCCAACCCCAGCTCCGATGGCAGCGATCACAGCCCGGTACTCCTCATTTTTCAAAATATCGGCAAGCTTGGATTTTTCCGGATTCATCGGCTTTCCCTTGAGCGGAAGAATCGCCTGATGGCGTGAATCCCTGCCCTGTTTGGCCGATCCTCCGGCGGAATCGCCTTCCACGATGAAGAGTTCATTCTTGGTAAAATCCTTGGATTGGGCCGGTGTCAGCTTGCCGCCGAGATTGGAGCTTTCGCTCTTCCCTTTTTTGCCGCTGCGCATCTCGTCCCGGGCTTTGCGGGCAGCTTCGCGGGCTTTGGACGCTTGAATCGATTTTTTCAAAAGCTGCTGGGCAACCTGCGGATTTTCCTCAAGAAAGACCGCCATGCGCTCGGCCACCACGGAATCCACCGCGCTGCGGGCAGCCGCGCTGCCCAACTGATCCTTCGTTTGACCGACGAATTCGACCTCGCCCATCTTGATGTTGATCACCGCCATCATGCCTTCACGCAGGTCCGAGCCTTCCAGATTTTTGTCCTTTTCCTTAAGCAGTGCGGCTTTGCGCGCATATTCGTTCATCACCCGCGTATAGGCGGTTTTAAATCCCGTTTCATGCGTTCCCCCGCCGCGGGTCGGGATCGAATTGACAAACGAAGCGATCGTCTCCGTATAGCCATCGTTGTACTGCAGCGCGATCTCCACCTCGATGTCGTCCCGTTCGGCCGAAAAATGCACGACCTCGTGCAGCACGTTCTTGTCTTCATTCAGGAAGCGCACGAATTCGCTGGCTCCGCCGTTGTATTTGAAGCGTTCCCCATTGCCCGTGCGCTCGTCTTGAAGGACGATTTCCAGTCCGGAATTGAGAAAAGCGATCTCCTGCAGCCGCTCGAACAATGTGTCATAGTTGATGTTAATGCCGTTATGAAAAACCCGCAGATCGGGTTTGAAGGTAACCTTTGTACCTGTTTTGTTCGTGTTGCCAAGCATCTCCAAACCGCTTGAAGGTTCGCCTACATGCTCTTTTCCGTCCTTGTCGAGCCAATATTCAAAACGCTGCCTATGTATTTTTCCGTCACGGTAAATTTCCACCACCAACCACTCTGAGAGAGCGTTGGTCACCGAGGCGCCGACTCCGTGCAGACCGCCGGATTTCTTGTAGCCTGCGCCGCCGAATTTCCCTCCAGCGTGAAGCACAGTGAAAACAACCTGCGGCGTAGGCACACCGGTTTTGTGCATAGCTGTGGGAATCCCCCGACCGTTGTCGAATACGGTTATAGAATTATCCCTGTGAATGACAACCTCAATTTTCGAGCAGTATTTGGCGAGATGCTCATCCACGGCGTTATCTACAATTTCCCATACCAAATGATGGAGTCCTGAAGCGCTCGTGCTTCCGATATACATGCCGGGGCGTTTGCGAACGGCGACCAGCCCTTCCAATACTTGAATGTCATCGGCATCGTAGTTCGACTTTTTCGGTTCCGTCAGATTCGAGAATAAATCCATCTGTTCGACCATTCAACAGGTCCCCCTTGCTTCTCTTGGTAAAAAGTGCGTTTTTTCCGTTACATAAAGGATTGTACACAGAAAGCAACCCGATTTGTCAACTTAAAATATCCTGCTTGACGAATACCCGATAGGAAATCACGAGTGAAACCAAGGCCCATGCAGCCAAAACGGCAAGGGAAAATCCCAACGTCATTCCCTGAATCGGCGGCAGCGAACCCTG
The DNA here is from genome assembly GCA_964514665.1 of uncultured Caryophanales bacterium. GTDB lineage: Bacteria > Bacillota > Bacilli > Paenibacillales > KCTC-25726 > CAZESH01. The sequence continues at coordinate 14,091 of CAZESH010000027.1, read as the reverse complement.
CAGGTAATCGTTCAATTCGAGATTGACCACAAACAAATAGCGCGCGCTTTTCCAGGATGAGGCCATATTCGTCAAAATCGTGCCGGCAATAATCGCGGCCATCATGATGACGATGCTTGCCGCCGTGCTTCTGACCAGCACAGAAACCATAAAGGCCAGGCAGGCAACGATAATCGCCGCAAACCAGATCAGACCGCACAGCATCACCAGGTACAGCCACTGGTCGACGGCATGCACGTTCGCTTCGCTCAGCTCCGTGCCCTTGATCTGGAATCCGGTAAACACCGGCATCGTCCAGCCGCGGTAGCCGAATACGGCTCCCGATATTACATAAGACAGCACCGCCGTGAAGAAGATGACGAGCGATGTGAACATGAAGAGCGCAATCAGCTTGCTGGTGAGAATTTTCCACCGTTTCACGGGGCGCGTCAACAGCATTTTAATCGTACCCGTGGAGCGTTCCCCCGAAACCAAGTCGGAAGCGATCGCCAGCACCAGCAGCGGAATGAACAAGGTGATCGAATTTTCCAGAAATCCGACGGTGAACGTCACGCCGTTCGGCGATCGCGGATCGATATCGTGATCCAGATAATACTGCAGCCGCTTGACTTCCACCTTCAGCCACATCTTCCACTCCTCGGGGACTCTGGCACTGCCGAGACGGTTCGTATAATCGTTGATCTGCTGCTGTACGGCGACATGCCAGTCGGAGGTTCCGAATTGCTTTCTCGCCGACTCGGCCATCTTCATCTGCGCATAGGTAAAGATCGGAATCAGTGCGGCAAGGATCAAAACAATAACCAGGAAACGCTTTTTCTTCAAAACCTTGAGCACTTCGTTTTTTACAAGCGGATACAGGCTAATCAATGGCTTCACCTTCCGTCAGGCTCAAGAACAGCTCTTCCAGCGACGGCTGTTTGACCTGAAGGGCAAACACCTTCACTCCCTGTTCGACAAGCCGTTGATTGATTTGCGGCACGCTTTCGATCTCGATTTCCGTGACAATCCAGCGCGCTTCCGCGGACACGGCCACCTCGGATACCGCCGCGCTGAGCGGCAGAATCTTCACAGCCGGCTCATTCAAGGAGGCGAAAATCCGCTCCGCGGCAGCCGCATCATCGACATGCCAGATGACCTTGGCCTGCGCTTGCCGCAGCAATTCATCCACACCGCCCACGGCGAGCACGGAGCCCTTGCTGATGATCGCCACACGATCGCACATCAGCTGGATTTCGCTGAGCAGATGGCTGGAGATGAAAATCCCCATTCCCTGATCGGCCAGCCTGCGCACAAAATCGCGCAGTTCCTTGATCCCTTGGGGATCAAGTCCGTTCGTCGGTTCATCAAGGATCAGCAGCTTGGGATCCCCGAGCAGCGCCTGTGCGATCCCCAGCCGCTGCTTCATGCCGAGCGAATAGGTCTTTACTTTATCGTTAATGCGCTGCGTCAAACCGACCGTCTCCGTCACTTGATCGATGCGCGAAGGGGAAATTCCCGGCAGCATGCGGGCAAAATGCTCGAGATTCTCCCGTCCCGTCATGAACGGATACATCTCCGGATTTTCTACAATCGAACCGACGCAGCGGAGCGCTTCATCATGCTCCTTCTGCACATCCTTGCCGCACAGCAGGACGCGGCCCTCGCTAGGCCGGATCAAATCCACGAGCATGCGGATGGTCGTCGTCTTGCCCGAGCCGTTGGGCCCAAGAAATCCCAGAACCTCGCCCTCATGAATTTCAAAGGAAACGCCTTTTATGATCCACTTCTTGCCTATCTTCTTCTTTAAATTTTTCACGGAAAGCACCACACGGTTGCTGTTCATGTTCCGTCTCCCTTTCGCTTCACGGTAAATCCTGCACAATCCGCTCGGCTATTTTCTCGTAACCTTGCGAATTCGGATGAAAATGATCCGTAAACAAATACTGCGTCAGATGATGATCAAAAAGATCAAAAGTGGGAACGACCGTTACATTCGAATATCGGTTGGCAATGTTAAACGCCTCGAGATTCCATTTTTGGATGACCTCCGAGCTCTTTTTCGTTTCATCCAGATCTCCGAACGGATTGTAGAGTCCGACATAGATAATCTTGGCCTTGGGATTCGCCGCGGAAACCTTCCCCAGAATCTGCTTCAGTCTGGAAAGCGGCTTCGGCATATTGGCATATAGAATTTGCGCATCAATCGCCTTTGTCATATCCATCTTTTCGCGCGCTTCCCCGAATAAATCGTTGGCGCCGATCGTGAGCAGAACGATATCCGCCTGTTTGATCAGAAAACCGATATTCGGCTTCGTGTTCAGATCATTCAGCAGCTGATCCGTACGATAGCCGTTAATACCCAAGTCGTTCAGCACGAATGCAGGCTTGTCCAGCTTCTTGACCAACAAATCTTTTACGTTGTACACGTAGCCTTTGCCGTTTGCATCGCCGGTTCCCTTCGTAAGCGAATCACCCAGCGCCACGATCTGGATTTGATTTTTCTTGTCCAGATTGGTTGCATCCCGCGATTGATTTTGCGGGGGACGTGCAGCGGAAGGAACTGGTCTCATCATGTCGCGGACCGCATAGGCGAAACCGAATATAAATAAAAGTGTTACCAAGAGCGATAACGAAGCCGTCATTCGCCACAGCCATTTGGATGAAATCATGCGGATCACCTCCCATGATGTTGCATTATACTTTAGAGTAATCGCTTCAAATTGATTTTGCAACTTTGGAAAACGCCTTCTCCCGGCTTTCGGAAGAAGGCGTTCATCCGTCAAGCAAATTTTCGGATCCTGAAGTTGTCTTGGAGCAGCGCCCAATTTTGCGGGAAATCGTTGCCAAGCACCCAATAGCTGATGCCGCGCAGCCGGTACTGCTTGATCAGATCGAATTTGGCCTGCATGCTGCGGGCGTCTTCAAACCATACGATATGTTCCTTTTTGTCCCGATCCCAGTAGCGGAAAAACGGCGCTACGGCAGTGCGGTCGAATTGAATTTGCGCGCCCACGCTGCGGGCCAATTCGACTGCGGCTTTGGGGCCCAACGATCTGGCGAATTTCCCTCCCGGAACATAGGGCAGCGTCCAATCGTAGCCGTATAACGGAGCTCCCATCATGATTTTGTAGGAGGGGATCACCGATGTGGCATAATTCAACACTCCGCGCACCTGCGGAATCGGCGCCACCGCCATCGGAGGTCCGCCGGACCAACCCCATTCGTAGGTCATGATGATGACGAAATCGACGATCCGGCCATGCGCCGCATAATCGTGAGCCTCGTACCATTGGCCGACCTGCGTCGCGCTCAGCTTGGGGGCAAGCGCTGTCGATACCGGGAAACCGGCTTCATGGGCTTTCGCCGTGATTTCACGCAAAAAGCTGTTGTATTTTTCCCGATCATCTGGATAAACATGCTCAAAATCGATATTCAAGGCATAGAAGCCTTTTTCTCTCAGCAAACGGATCACCTGATTGATGAAGCGCTCGCGAACGGCAGCGCTGTCGAAAATCGAACGGGCTATTTCCGCGGAAAAGGTGCCCTCCTCAAAATTGGTAATCACCATCATCGCCACAGCGTTGGTCTCTTTGATCGCGCGAATGGCCGATTGGTCGTCGGGCGCGACAACATCCCCGCTGCGGGTGGCGCGGTATTGAAAAATACTGAAGTAAGTCAGATATTCCTGCGTGCTGTTGATAATGCTTCGTTCTCTTGCGGCTGTCGAAGGAATCAAATATCCGTTGGACTGTATCAGCATTTTCTCCCTCTCGGGTATTGTCAATACCATGCCCGGATACAATTTGGAAGGGTCGCCGATGCGATTAATCTGCATCAGCCTCTGCACCGTCACCCCATATTTGCGGGCGATCAGCCAAAGTGATTCTCCCGGCCGCACCGTATGTTTGTTTCCAACCGACGGGATGACCAGCGCCTGACCGACGACAAGCTGCGAAGGATCGTCAATTTCATTGATCCTGGCAATCGCTTCCGTCGTCACGCCGTGCCTTTGCTCCATATTCCACAAGGTCTCCCCTGGTTCGACCACATCAATAAGCAAGCTTCAAACCTCCTTTATCGCACCTCCATGAATAGACATATGTCTTCATAGGTTGTCATATTGATAGGCTATTCACCTGCCGGGCGAATGGTGCATGGACGTTTCAAAGCGGCATCCGGCTCTTTGGAAAAGGCAGCGCAGACGAGAAAGGCCACCAAAGGAAATCGCTCCGGCGGTCCGATTTGCGTAAACGGGCACTTCTTGGCACTTCCCGCGACAGTTTGTTCCTGCAAAAAAAGCAGGCAAATCGACCCCCATGGCGTTTCGCTGGCCGTTCCTGCAAAACTGCAGGTAAATCGCATGATTCCGGCTAATCGGGGACTTACCGGCTTGAATACCTGCATTTTGCAGGTACGCTCCGCCCATCCCGCTGAATGGCCTAATTTACCTGCATTTTTTTCAGGAACGGTTGGCGTGAGCCGAGTGGATACTGTTTCTTTATTCATTTTTTTATAGCTCTTCTTAGTTTGGGACATCCCCTCACCTCACCGTTGACCAATGTCCATTGTAAGGTAAGCTGTTATCCATAAAAATGAAAAGTTTTAATTTCTTAAGCAACAAAAAAGACATTCAAACAGGGTTCGTTCGAATGCCGTCTTTGTTGGTGCATTTATACCGCGTCCAAAAACTTGTACTGCGCCTCAATCAAATGATGGTATACGCCGTGCCGCTCCATAAGCTGCTGGTGATTGCCGATTTCCTTGATCATGCCGTGATCGAGCACCACGATATTGTCGGAATGGCGGATGGTCGACAAACGGTGGGCGATGATAAAGGAGGTTCTTCCGGAAAGCAGCGTTTTCAACGCATCTTGAATCTTCAACTCCGTTTCCGTGTCGATGCTCGCCGTCGCTTCGTCCAAAATAAGAATGCGCGGATCGGCCAGAAGCGCACGGGCAAAGGAAATCAACTGACGCTGCCCCATCGACAAAATATTCCCTCTTTCCTGAACCTCGGTCTCATATCCATTCGGAAGCGATGAAATAAAATCATGGGCATTGACCGCCCGCGCCGCAAATTCCACTTCCTCGTCCGTGGCCTCCAGCCGTCCGAAACGAATATTGTCGCGGATCGTACCGGAGAAAATAAACGTGTCCTGCAGCACGATGCCTACCTGGGAGCGCAGGCTTTGAATCTTCACATCGCGGATGTCGTGACCGTCGATCTTGACGCCGCCGCTTACGGGATCATAAAAACGGCAGAGCAGATTGATCACCGTGCTTTTCCCCGAGCCGGTGTGGCCGACCAATGCGATCGATTGCCCTTCCTTCACGCTGAGCGAGAAATTCTTCAGCGCGGGCCGCCCCTTTTCATATTCAAACACGATATGCTCAAAATCGACATTGCCGCGGATATTCGGCAGAGGCGAAGCTTCGTCCTTCTCCTGCACCGTAGGCTGCTCGTCGATGAACTCGAAAATCCGCTCGGAGGAAGCCATCGCAATCAGCAGCTGGGAGTAAAGCATGCCGATGCGGTTGATCGGCTGCCAAAATTGGCCGACGTAGGTGGCAAACGCCACCAAAACACCGATGCTGAGCTCGCCTGCCGACAGCAGATGGGTGCCGTACCAAAAGAGGATGCAGTAGCCGATACCGCTCGTCGTATCAATGATCGGAGTAAACGTTTGGTTCAGCATCGAAGCAAAATCCCAAGATTTTTTGTTGACTGTATTCATGTGATTGAAATATTGAATGTTTTGTTTTTCCTGCGTGTACGCCTGTGTAACGCGAATGCCCTGAATGCTTTCATTTAAATGGGCGTTGATCCTCGACTGCTTCATCCGCACATCCTGCCAAGCCCTGCGGATTTTTTGCCGCAGCTTGGTGGAGATCAGAAACATGAGCGGAACGGTAACCATCACGGCAAGCGCCAGCTTGTAATTCAGCACGAACAAGATCACGATGATGCCCAGCAGTTGGATGCTGTCGATGGCGACATTGACCGCGCCGTTGGTAAACAAATCCTGCAGCGAATTGACATCGTTGGTGATCCGCACCAAAACGGATCCGGCCGGCCGCTGATCGAAAAAACGGAAGGACAGCTGCTGAATATGCTTGAACAGATCGCTTCGCAAATCAAAGATGACCCGCTGTCCGATCACATTGGTAAGACGGATGCGGAAGCGATTGGCGATCAGCTGCATCACATACAGCGCCAGCATGACCAGCACGACGATCGACAAGTAACTGACTTTGCCGTTTCCTGTCGTTCGGTCGATGATATGGTCGATCGTATAGCTGATCAGCAGCGGCACCGCCAATTTGGAGACCGATCCCAGCAGCACCATGACGCTGACGACAGGGAGCAGCTGCTTGGCATACGGCTTCATATAGGCGGCCAAGCGTTTGAACTGTCCGTAATCGAACGGTTTATCCAACACTTCGTCATCCTGGTACACAAAACGGTTTTTGATGTCGGGCTTTTTCTTTACGCCTTGTTCATTGCTCATATCGCAGACTCCCTCTTTTCCCCGTCAAGCTCCTGAAAGTCGGGATGATCGGAATATTGGATTTTGTAGGTTTCGCGGTAAGGTCCCTGTTCCCTTACCAGCCGTTCATGGGTCCCCCGCTGTACGATGCGGCCTTGATCCAGCACGACGATTTCATCGGCGTGCTTCAGAGAAGAAATGCGATGGGCAATAATAAAGGTGGTCCGGCCCTTCATCACTTCCCTGAAGCCCATTTGAATCTCATGCTCGGTTTCCATGTCAACCGCGCTCGTGGCATCGTCAAGAATGAGAATTTTCGGATCCTTGATAAGCGCGCGGGCAATGGCGATTCTCTGCTTTTGTCCGCCGGAAAGTCCGAGCCCTCTTTCACCCACGATCGTGTCATAGCCCTCCGGCAGCTCGCTGATGAAGTCATGGGCGCGAGCCAGCTTTGCGGCTTTGATTACGCTTTCCATGGAGATGTCGTTGCGGCCGTAAGCGATGTTGTTGCGGATCGTCGAGGAGAAGAGAAACGTTTCCTGAAAGACGACCGCAATCTGACTGCGCAAGCTCTCGAGCGTCAAGCTGCGGATGTCCCTGCCGTCGATCATGATGCTGCCTTCCTGTACGTTGTATGCTCTTAGCAGCAGCTGAATGATCGTCGATTTGCCCGAGCCGGTTCCGCCCAGCAGGCCGATGACCGAACCCGCTGCAGCATCGATGCTGATATCGCGCAATGCCGGCAGCTTATCCGGGTAAGCAAATGAAACGTGCTCGAAGCGAACCCGGCCCTTAACGGACGGCCCGTTTAAATGCTCTGCCCCTTCAATGTCCTTGACGTGCACATAGTGGTTTAAAATCTCCAACACCCGCTCCCCGGATGCCTTCGACTGCGTGTAGTTGTTAATATGGAAGCCCAGCTCCCACATCGGCGCGATGATGTACCAGATCAAGCTTGTAAAAGCGACAAGCTCGCCTAACGTCAGCTGTTCGTGAATCACCATGTATCCGCCAATTCCAATCAGGATGACGATGCACAGGTTTGCAAAAAACTCCATAAAGGGAAAAAATCTCGACCAGATCGTCGCTGCGTCAATCTGATTCGTCTTGTATTCTTCGCTGCGGATCGTAAATTTTTCCACCTCGTACGGCTCTCTGGCAAACGATTTCACCGTGCGCACCCCGGTGATGTTCTCCTGTACGGCTGTCGTCAAATTGCTCATTGCTTGGCGCATCGTGCGAAATGCCGGGTGAATCCTGCCTTCGAAGCGCAGAGCGGTGAAGGCCAGAAAAGGCATCGACACAAGCGTGATCAAAGTCAATTTCCAATTGATCGCCAGCATCATCGCAGAACCGAAGCCGACCATGAAGAACAGGTTCATGATTTGCGCAAAACCGAAGCCGACAAACTGCCGCACGCCTTCCAAATCCGCCGTCAGCCTGGACATCAAGTCGCCCGTTTTGGCAGTGTCGTAATATTGAAAGGAAAGATACTGCAGCTTGTTGTACAGCGCATTCCGCAAATTATAGGCCACCTTGTTGCCCAGCCGTCCCCCGGAAAAGCCATGGAAAAATTGAAACACAGCTTTGACCATAATCACTGCGACTACCAATAAAGACAATGCCGGTACCGCCCCGTACTGCTGCTTTTTAATTACGTCATCGATCAGGTAACGGAGCAAATTGGGATAAACGAGACCGATTGAGGTGGAGCAGGCCAAACACATGACGGAGAAAAACAGCAGCCTCCGTTCCGACCAATAATATTCCTTGAGCTGTTTGAAAACTTCCATGCTTGGATCGCCGTCTTTCCTCTTAAACTTGGATATTTAGGAATCTTAGCACCCCGCTCAAGGTTCCGGCAATCGGAAAAAACGGCAGAATTCAGGCAAATTCTACCGTTTTTTAGAAGAATGGCTAATCATTCCAAAGTTTGCTTTTAAATGATCTGAATATTTTAGACCTAAAGTCAATTGTTTCACGTTTTGGAAATAATCCCGTGTTTCAGCAGCCGCAGCCGTTCAAGCGAACGCCGCCATGACTCCACATTCCGCTCGTCTTGATAGGCGCTCAACAACCCCTCCGAATGCTCGACAACGCTTTCTTCCGTTCTCCGCTTCAGAAGCTCAACCTGCTCCCGCAGCTGCGGAAGGTAATGTTCTGCAAAGCGCTGCTCATGAACGCGCGAGAAGCTCCGGATCGCTTCCATCGCCTGCTGCTCCAATGCTTCCCTCAGCTGCTGCTTGCCGCTCCCCTCAAAAAACGAGCGCGGATTTTTAAAATGCTTGCTTAATAGTTTTTCGTCCAATTCCGCAGCAATCGTTTCCTCCACTTTCGCCGAACGAAACGACAGCTCCTGCAGATGCTCCTGCGTATAGCCTTCAAGGAGACCGCCAAGCTCAGCATCGATCGACGAATTCCAGCGGCGGCCAAGCTTTTCCATCATCACTTCCACGCGCAATGCGGTAGCCAGAATTTCCTGCGACAGCCCGTAGGAAAGCATCCGGTAAAGATCGCTCCAAGCGCTGCGAAGCGCGATTCTGTAATCGGAAACGGAGCCGCTCAGCACGCCGGGATGGAAAGCCAGGTTGTAAAACTCGCCGAAACGGTGCTGCATCCGCTGATTGACATAGAAAAACAAGGTTTTGATTTCCTCGGCTAAATCCTTTTCCTCCTGTAGCATAGTCTTGTTCTTGATCAAGGCAAGTGATTTTGCTCTGTCCGCTTCCAACTCACCCGCCCTCAGCCGCTTTTCCTCGCGATCCCGTCCTGCCGCCTGCAGACGCTCCGCAACCAAATGAATAGCACGGTCCAGCTCCGCAAGGATGGACCGGACCGCCAATCGCAGCAGCTCCTGCCGGCGAAAGCGGACAAAATCGCGATCGAACAACGGCTTCCTTGAATGCCTTAGCAGCTCAAGGTCGCCTGCCTCGCTTGCTTGCAGCGCCTGCATGCTGGAAAGGGAATGGATTCGCGGCTTGCGGATGCCCTGGCTTTGCAAATTTTCCGCAACATGCGCCTCTACCGCTTCCAATTCATTTGTTTCAGATGCGAGATCGGCCGCATTGATAATGAAAAACATCTTGTCCAATTCAAACTGCTCTTTAACCCGTCCGAGCTGTGTCAGAAATTCTTTGTCGGCCTGGGAAAAAGCATGATTATAGTAAGTCACGAAAAGGATCGCATCGGCATGCTTGATATAGTCGAAAGCGACCCCGGTATGTCTGGCATGGATCGAATCCGCTCCCGGCGTATCCACCAGCACCATGCCCTGCTGAGTAAGCGGACAGTTGAAGAACAGCTCGATGCCGTCGACAAAGCAGGACTTCGTCTCGTCTGCGGCATAGCGGTTGAATGTCTCCAAATCGACTTTTAATTGCCCGCCCCACACTTTCTTTGCTTCCTCATAACCCTGCAAGACGGCCTGCAGAAAAGAATAGTGCGGTTTGCCTTTGGCCGTGATTTGCGAAGGCTCAAGTGCCTGCAGCTGTTCCGGCAAGTCCTGCCGTTCATCTAGCTCAAGCCCCAAAGCGGACAATGAAAATCGAATTTCCTCGAGCAGCTGTTCATACGTTTTCATCTGAATTCGCGCTGTGCCGTGCGGCCACTCCTGCTGCGGCGGAAGCAGCTTGCAAACCGCTGCGGTCGTAGGGTTCGGCGAAACCGGCAGCACCGATTGACCGATCAAAGCGTTGGCGAAAGACGATTTACCTGCGCTGAACGCCCCGAACAATACGACGGAAAACGTTTCCTGCTCCATGCGCTCCGCCCTTTCCGACAAGCTTCTGCGCAGCGAAGCGGTAGCCGGTATCGCTTGCAACGCTCGCACAGCTTCGCGGACGGCACCGATAACTTCACCGGCGGCAAAGCGGCTTTCCTCCTGCTCATTGCCGCCCATACTCTCTGCAGACTGTGAAATCCCGGCAGCGGCAACCGCGGCATCGGCCTGCAGGGCGGCCTCAACCGGCGTTTCCTCGAGCACCCGTGGCGATGCCGCCTTTTCCGGAGCCAGCCTGGGATCGGGCAAGGCGGCCCGCTGCTCCCCGTCCTCTTGCGCTTCCAGCAGCTTCATCAGCTCCTCACGGCGGATCGCCGCCTGCCGCTGCATTTCTTCAAGCGCCGTCAGCGCCTGCAGACGTCTGCCGACAAGCGCCGACTCTTCTTGCAGCGCGCTGATCTGCGGCTGCGCTTTTCTTTCTGCGGCAGCGGCGAGCCTTTCCAACGCCTCCAGCGCCAAGCTGCGCATGGCGCGCTTCGCTTCATCCGACATATCGCGGGCATAATTCATCGTATAAGCACCGCCAAAGTCCGCACCGGCTTTGATTTGCCGCTGCGGCCAATCCGCAGGGAGCAGCAGACGGACCTCAAGGCTGTCTGTGCCGACATCGTTTTGTTCGGCCAAACGTTTAAGCGCCTCGCCGATATGGCGGCCGCAATCGATATCGATCTGCTCTTGAAATCTCGCCAAAAAACGCGTTCTCCGCGCTTGGATTGCGTGTTCCGTCTTCGCTTTGGAGCCCAGCCAGCCAACCTTGAAGTTTGGAGCCATGCTCAGCAAAAAGTCTGCGGCCAAATCGCGGATATCCGCAGGAATCAGGTTGGCGTTGCCGATGATTGCGGTTATCTCCTGCTTGCCCGTTTCCAACAGCTGCTGCGGAGCAAGCTTCAGCGCCTCCATCTGGCTTTCCAGCAGCTTGGCGCGGCTTTCAAGCAGGGAGTGCGTCCCGTCGTCTGACTGCGCAAGCAGTTCCTGCCTGCGGGCATCCTCCTTGGCGGCATAAAACTCCATATGCCTGTTGATCAGCTGCTCAGCCGATGCCTCCACCGCCATTGAACGCAGCCGGCCTCTTTGTTCCTTGAGCTTTTCCAGCAGCCAAATCAGCTTGTGCCATTCGTTCCCGGAATGGCCGGGCTGCTTTAACGATAAATAAAGGATGCCGTCCGGATCAATTTCCCAATCGGCGAACGCTTGCCTTACGCTTTTCTTGTATTGCTCGAAGGGGAGCTCAATCTCCTTGTGCTTGTCAATCTGGTTGATGATCAAATAAAGCGGTTTGCCCCATTCCTTGAGCCGTCTGGCAAAAGAAAAATTCACCTCTGACTGCACGTGATTGTAATCCATCACATAGAACACCGCATCCGCTTTATAAAGGGAAGCAAGCGTCGAGGCCAAATGCTCCTCGTCGGTGGAATCGATGCCGGGGGTATCGAGAAACAGCATCTCCCCCCCAAGCAATTCTACGGGGTAGCGAATTTCCACAGACTCAATGTCCTTGCCGTTGCGGCAAAATGCCGCCAGATGTTCCAGCTCTACACGATCGATAAGCGCTGTTCCGCCCTGCTCCTGCGAACGGCGCACAACGGCCGCTCCAGGTTCGCCATGCTTAATCGCGACAACATTGGCGCTTGTAGGAATCGGGCTGGAAGGCAGCAGCTTCATGCCGCACAGCGTATTGATCAAGGTAGATTTGCCTGCGGAAAAGTGGCCGCAAAAAGCCACAGCCAATTGTTCCATGCCGCTTTGTTTTAATAAATCATCAACAAGCGCAGCAGTGGAATAATCGCCGCTTTGTTTAAAGCTTTCTTGCAAAGTGGTTAAGCTCGCTGCATGCATGATTTGAAAATGTCACCTTCCATTTATGATCCGATCTATGCACGGCATTTTAGACTCTATGAATGGATAGCGCCATGCAAATGGCTTGCAAAAGAAAAATCCGAGAAAATCCCGGATTTTAATTGTCCATCCGACTAAGCGGATAGGTTTCCCGCACTGAGCACACGATTTTGCTTCCATCGGACAGATTAGTGTACCATGCTTTCAGCTGTCGGAATAAAAATTTCAAAAACATCGCCGTGCTGTAGAATCGTGATGTCACTATCCTTTATTTTCATCACGACCACTTCCGGCTTGCTTCTCATTCGTTCCAGATAATGCCGGGGAACTTCCCCTGATTCACTTACCATTACGCCTTCGATTTCTCTCTCTTCATTTTCCGCCAGCTGCGCGCTGATCACCTTTTCGTAAATATCGGAAAACGTCTCGAAATTTTTTGTGTAAACCGCGATGCATTTCATTTGTGATCCCATCCTTTTGAGTAATCATTGCTGCGGGGCTTGCTTGCTTTTGCTGACTTTATCATTCCTTAATTTGGGTGGATTCATTCTCCTTTTGCCTTCTTTGCAAAGACCCAGCAGCGGACAAACATCGCATGCCGGATTTTGCGCTTTGCAGTGATAGCGGCCGAAAAAAATCAGCCTGTGATGGGTAAGCGTCCATTCTTCCTTGGGCACCTTGCGCATCAGCTTCTTTTCAACCTCCAACACGGAATCCTTGGCTCCCGCCAGCCCCAGACGCTTGGACACCCGTTCAACATGCGTATCCACAGCAATCGCCGGCACATCAAAGGCGTTGGAAACCACAACGTTGGCCGTCTTCCTTCCTACACCGGGAAGCTCCACCAGCTGTTCATGCCGTTCCGGTACGGCTCCATCATACTTCTCCAGCAAAATCCTGCATAAGCTCTGAATATTTTTCGCTTTATTTCGAAACAAACCGATTCGGCGAATATCCTGCTCAAGCTCGGCAAGCGGAACAGACAAAAAATCTTCCGGCTTACGATATTTCCGGAACAAATCGGCCGTCACTTTGTTTACTGTTTCATCCGTGCATTGCGCAGACAGCAGCACGGCAATCGTCAGTTCAAAAGGATTGGAATGTTTCAGCTCGCAATGCGCATCGGGAAACAGAGCGCCGATGGCATCCAAGATTGTTCGTACGCGTTCAGCTGCACGCATAACGGATTCGCACCCGCTTCCTTGCTTTTTTGTCTCGATCTTCAGTTTAGCTGTTCCAATACCCTGTGACAATGCTTTTCTCAATTTTTCGGCAAAAAAATTACCGCCTGCTAAGGAACCGCAGACGGTAAAAATCGCTATCGAAAGATTCCGCTACTGAGCCAGCTTCTCAATTTCCACAATCACGTTGTCCATCATGTATACCATCAGCTTATCCGAAGATTTCAATGAGCTGAGAGCGATCGTTTGACTCCCCTCATGCACATATACGCCGTCGGCCAAATCGAAGCGGTTTTGTTCGGACAAGGTGGCGCGCATGAACTCGATGCTCTTGAGCGTCGAATCATAGCGGAAAAAGCTCTTTTGAACGCCGTTTATGCGTTTGATCAAATAGGCTCCGTCAAGTCCTTCAATCAGCTGAACGCGATCATTGACGTTCAACTGTGCAAGACTAGCAGTTGAGGCCGCATTGATTACAATTTGCGGTGAGGAGGTGAATGAATAGGTTTTGACGATTCCGCCAAAATCCTTCAACGTCAGCTTGCTGCCGGACGCATCAACAGCTGTCGCAATCCCCAGTGTCGACTTGACGACATAAATGGAATCGGCATAGGATCCTGTTAATTTCACCATGATATTCTGTCCCGGCATCAAATCGCTGTAGCTCATCGTTTGTCCGGTATAGCGCGTGATCGGAATGCTTCCGTTGAAGACAAGAAGCTTGTCGGTTCCAAGAGGATCGGTCACGTTCAGTTGCGAAGTGTTGGCCAGCTTGCTTTTCACCGTGAAGAACTTCGTCTGCTTGACACTGATCGTCATCACATAATCC
>CAZESH010000026.1:0-25000 GCA_964514665.1 uncultured Caryophanales bacterium | reverse complement strand
TGTTTCCCAATGCGGCGCATCAAGAGAAGTCGGAACAAGATAATCCATAAAGTTAGGTGCCAAGCAGTTTCCATACTCGTCAAAAGGAATGTCTTGCAAAAACGCAATCGCAAAACCTTCCGTGAGACCGCCATGTATTTGTCCTTCCACGATCATGGGATTAATCACGTTTCCGCAATCGTCAACCGCAAGGAAACGTCGAACTTTAACAGCGCCGGTACCCTTATCAATATCCACAACCGCAATATAGGCCCCATGCGGGAATGTCAGATTGGGCGGATCATAATAATAAGTAGCTTCCAGACCAGGCTCCATTCCTTCCGGCAAATTTGTATAGGCAGCCAATGCGACTTCGCCCATCGTAACCTTACGGGATGGGAGTCCCTTTGCTTCGAACGCCTCTCCATTCCACGATACATCCTCTTCGCCCACTTCTAGCAGATGCGCCGCAATTTTCTTTGCCTTGTTCCGAATCCGTCGTGCACATAGAGCGGCTGCTCCGCCTGCTGTCGGGGTACTGCGGCTTGCATAGGTCCCCAAGCCATACGGAGCGGTATCTGTATCGCCCTCTTCAACCAACACGTCATCCGTGCTTAATCCGAGTTCTTCTCCAATAATTTGAGCAAAGGTCGTTTCATGGCCCTGTCCCTGATGTCGTACTCCCAAACGGGCAATCGCTTTTCCGGTCGGATGCACGCGGATTTCAGCACTGTCAAACATTTTGATCCCCATGATATCAAATGTATGAGAAGGTCCGGCACCAACAATTTCCGTGAATGTGGAAATTCCGATTCCCATTAATTCGCCGCGCGCGCGTTTCTCCGCTTGTTCTTTTCGCAATTCTTGATAACCGATTTTGTCAAGGGCCAGCTTTAATGTTTTCTCATAGTCACCGCTGTCATATGTCAAGCCTGTCGGGGACTGGTAAGGGAACTGATCATGTTTGATAAAATTGATCAATCTCAGTTCGGCAGGATCCATATTTAACTTTTGCGCCAAAACATCCATCGTTCGTTCGATCAGATAGGCTGCTTCCGTGACACGAAACGAACAACGATAGGCTACTCCGCCCGGCGCCTTATTGGTATAAACACCATCCACTTCAACAAATGCTTGCTCAAAATCATAGGAACCGGTTACGATGCTGAATAATCCGGCAGGAAACTTTGTAGGATCAGCCGCAGCGTCAAACGCGCCATGATCTGCAAGCGTTTTCACTTTTAACCCTAATACCTTCCCGTTCTCATCAGCGGCAATCTCGGCCCTCATATGATAATCACGGGCGAAACCGGTGCTGGCTATGTTTTCAGTACGGGTTTCGATCCATTTGACCGGCAGTCCCAGTTGCAACGAAGCAACAATCGCACAGACATAACCCGGATAGACGGGAACTTTGTTGCCGAAACCTCCCCCAACGTCTGGAGAAATGACATGAATCTTTTGTTCAGGCAGGCCGCTTACCATAGCCAATACCGTTCGATGCGCATGAGGCGCCTGTGAAGTGACATACCAAGTCAATCTGCCAGTCCCCTTGTTGTAATCCGCGATACATCCGCATGGTTCCAGTGGCGACGGGTGAACTCGTTGAAAACGAACATCTTGATTTACAACCACGGCAGCGTTTTTGAAAATCTCCTGTGTGTTCTCCCGATCTCCCGATTCCCAGTGCCAAATATGATTGCTCTTCTTATCACGATCATCCCGCAGTACCGGAGCATCCGGCTCTAACGCTCGGAACGGGTCAACTACAACAGGCAGCGCATCGTATTCAACCTGGATCAATTGAGCTGCATCCACCGCTGCACCGCGAGTTTCAGCGACTACCGCCGCAACCTCCTGGTATTGGAAAAGAACTTTATTGGTTGCCAATACCATTTGTACATCTCCGGCCAATGTTGGCATCCAGGCCAGATTCAACTTTGCCAAATCCTCACCGGTGATGATTAATTTCACTCCGGGAACCTGATAAGCCGCTTCGGTATTTATACGATTAATCTTTGCATGTGCATAGGGACTGCGTACGATGCTCATATACAACATATTTGGTAATACAATATCGTCAATATATCGACCTTGACCTCGAATAAATCGGGGATCTTCTTTCCGATGAATCGATTTCCCCATGGGCCGAAGCTCAGATTGATTAATTGCCACTGGGAACCACCTCCGATTGGTGCTTGGCTTCCTTGTCTTGCCCGGCGATGTGACGTCCTGCTGATTGGATTGCTTTTATGATGTTCACATAACCTGTGCATCGACATAGATTTCCGGATATCCCTCTACGAACTTCCTCCTCTGTAGGAAAAGGATTTCGTTCCAACAGTTCACAGGCTGACATGAGCATTCCCGGCGTGCAATACCCACATTGGAGGCCATGCTCTTCCCAAAATGCTTTTTGCAAAGGATGCAGCTCACCGTCACGTTCGAGTCCTTCTACCGTCATGATTTCTTGTCCGTTCGCTTGTACCGCCAACACTGTACAAGATTTAACCGCCCTTCCATTTAATAACACGGTGCACGCTCCGCAAGATGTCGTATCACATCCGACATGCGCACCCGTCAGTCTTAGTTGCTCCCTGAGATAGTAGACAAGCAACGTACGGGGCTCGACATCCGATTCATAAACACGTCCGTTTACAGTTACACTCATCTGCATAAAATAATTGTCCCTCCCGGTTTAATTTATGGATAGGCAGCAAGCGAAACTAACGGAGTTCATCTGCAATTTCTTCAAGCCCTCGCTTTACAAACACTCTTACCAGGTCTCGTTTGTACTCTGCACTGCCTCTCAGATCCGTAGCCGGATTCGCATCTTCCTGGGCCAAAAGCGAAGCCTGTTTAATCGTTTCCTTATCTAAAGGACGCCCCATTAACCAATCTTCAGCCTTTTTTGCCCGAACAGGGATATCGCCGCATGCGGATAAGCCGATGCCGACATCCAGAATGGTTCCATCACTTGCTTTGATAACATGTAACGCGACTCCAACAATCGCAAAATCTCCTGCTTTACGTTCTAACTTCATATAGCGTGCCCCAGTACGGCCTATCGGGGAGGGGATCAATACCGCCGATGCAATCTCATCGTTCTCAAGCGATGTCGTGAATGTGTCGACAAAAAAATCATCGATAAAAACCCGCCGTACTCCAGACGGACCGGTCACCTCAACATCCGCATGCAGGGCAATTATTGCCGCTCCCCAGTCAGAACCGGGATCTGCATGGACAAGAGAGCCGCAAATTGTACCCCGATTTCGAACGGGTACGTCCGCAATCCATTCTGCCGTTCTCGATAAAAGCGGGTAGCGCTCATTCAGATGAAATTCATTTTCGAGATCGGCATGTTTCGTCAATGCCCCTATTCGTAAATAGCCATTCTCTTCACGCCAGCCATGCAAATCGTCAATATGATTGATATCAACCAAAACTGACGGCATCGCAACGCGCAGCTTCATCATGGGCAGCAAACTTTGGCCACCCGCCAAAATTTTTGCATCGTAACCGTATTTCTGCAGTAATTCAATCGTTTCTTCCACTGTTGTTGGTGAGTAATAGTCAAATGAATTTGGAATCATAAAATGATCATCCCTCCCTGCTTATTAAAAAATAAATTATACTATTATGAATTTATTATTTTATATGGCAAAAATTGAAGAATTAGAATATTAAAATTTCGTCAATGGTTGGACATCACGTAGCCATCGATTGAAGTCAATAAATATTTTATTCTTGAATATGTTATAACGGCCACTATATGAATATAATTAACTGAAAATTATTTTTATTTTGACGGATGCTATCTTGCTGATAGATTTAAACAGAAAAAACCTCATGGACTAAACCTTGAGGTTTCAATATTCGGCTATGCCGAGAGCTAATTAATCAGTTAAGGAGGGAGCAATCTTGTCGCGCATTCAAGAAGCACGAGATGTCACACAAAAAATAAAACAAGCCTGGGAAAGCAATCAAAAAACATGTTTATTGATGATTACTGAGGTGTCTGGGTCGGCTTACCGCCAACCTGGCGCCAAGATGATGATGTCAACGGACGGACAAATGTTTGGTACATTGAGCGGCGGTTGTTTGGAGAATGATTTGTTTGAATGGTCAAAAGAAGCAATTTGTCAAACCATCCCTCTAACAAGACAATATGATCTTAGTGAAAATGAGTTATGGAGTTTAGGTATCGGTTGTAAAGGATCCTTGGAGATCTTGATTATTCCTGTCGTTCCCAACGATAGCTTCTGGCAAACAGCCATAACCGTTATACAAGAAGATCGTCCCATTTCGTTGATCCTCGAAATTCCGACAGGCGTTCGCTTCTTGATTGATCCGAACGGGAATGGATGGGGTGATCTGGCTCTGCTTCCAGACGAAGTTCGCCAGCAAGCATTGGATCGGATCTTCCAACGAACGCGTGCAGAAGTTATCTCCCTCGGAAATCGCCGGTTTGTAATTGATACCATGAGACCCAGTGAACAATTGGTTATAGCGGGTGCCGGCCATGATGCAGTACCTCTCGTTTCTGTTGCTGCGCAAGTGGGATTTTGCGTAACCGTATTAGATCCCCGTAAAGACTTTAATAATGGACTTCGTTTTCCGGCCGCTTCATCGCATATCGTCGTTGAACCCAATGAAGCAGACCCTGTTGCTTTTAACGATAGTTGGTGGGTCATCATGAACCACCAGCAGAGTCGAGATGAAGCTTCTTTGGCGCTAGCGTTAAAAAGCAACCCGCGCTTTATTGGTGTGTTAGGCCCCCAGTCCCGCACTCAAGAAATGCTTTCAAACATCGGAGCCAATCTATCGAGCGGCCCTCTGCACGCCCCAATCGGACTTGATTTAGGTGCCGAGACAATTGAAGAAGTAGCTGTAAGTATCATATCTGAACTGATGATGGTCCGTAACGGCAGCACTGGCAGGTCCCTTCACGGCCGAACGAAAATCCATGTGTAAGGTCGGGCGGTCATCTTAGCTGCAGGAATGTCAAAGCGAACCCGCGCTGAATACAACCAGTCTGGGAGCTGGCTGGATCTTTTTCAAAAAGGCAAACGAGCCGAAATCCGCAATCCCCGCGTTGTCGGCGAACGCTGCCCCGATTCCACGCTCGGGATGCTTATTTTTTTGTCCGATCAGCCTTTTATTGCGTCCGGAACGATCGAATGTGTATTAAATGAGGCGCAGAAACCTGCGGACCCCAACATAAAACGGGTGATCCAGCCGATTTTCCGGGAGCAAAAAGGGCATCCCGTGTTTTTTTCCAGGTCGATGCTCGTCCATTTCTCCGAACTGAAAGGTGACGTTGGTGCCAAAACGATTATGAAACATGCCTACGAACATGTATTGGTACCGAAGATGAAGGAACCGTGCTGGACTTGGATACGATGGAGAATATGAAAGGTATCGCTGAGGCGGTACCTTTTTTTGCTCAGGCGCCCAAGTAGGAGGTTAGCCAGTGCAGCGTTGTCTACATGATTCCACTTGTTCGAAATCCATCGGGCAGACCAAGGGCCGTAAGGCCCGTAGCGTGAATGTGGTGTTAGGCGAGCCGGGATGAAGCGAACGGACATTCCCAAAATGCCGAAAAGCCTTATGTTTCAAGAGGTTTCAAGGATGGAGTTTTTTCCAGAGAGCGCAGATATCCTGCCGATTTAAGCAAAGTTAGTTTCCCTCGTCTATCGCTGAGATAGACGAGGGAAACCCCCTCCAGTCTCGCCTAACTTTCTTCCGCGCCTAACTTCCAAAGGAGGACGGAAAAGCGTCGATTTTGCTGGCTTCGTCTACTTAGCGTACGTTTTCCGCGATTTGTTGGCGAAACCCCTACATGGAGAGGTGGGCATGATAGGCTGGTGAGCCTGGCCTGGCGAAACCTTTTTCGGCTTCGGGCTTGAGTAAGGAATCATACCTGCAGAGGATCCATGTCAAGCCGTCAATGATTTGATCTATAACTCATTTCCCACACTAAATGGCGAAGAGCCATTGCTTAACTCATTCCTACTTGTTTGGCATAAAGGCTAATTTTAACCTATGGATACCTTCTTCTATTTCCTCTGTCGTCAGATTCCCATAACCTAATATTACTTTGTTTTGATGTGTGCCTTTTCGAATAGTATGCAGTTCCACTGGATAAATTTTCACCTTATGTTCATTAAGTATTTCATTTATGATTTCATCTGAAAATACTATGTTATCAAATTCAGCAATCAAATGCAGACCTGTTGAATCACCTGCAACACTGACTTGAGTACCAAATTCTTTTAACAAGCATTTTTTTACGTGATCCCGACGTGTTTTATATATTTTTTTCATTTTTCTAATATTGGACCTCTGTCAAGATAGTAGACACAAATTTTATTGCTTTACTACACTAACGTAGTATTTGCATTCAAAGTCGTCGGGTGTAAGATATTGGATAGACGAGTGAATGCGTTGGTTATTGTAAAATACTTCAATGTATTCGAAGATGCTCTTTTGGGCTTCCTCACGCGTCTGGTACTTGTTCAAATAAATAAGCTCTTTCTTAATGATGCTGTGAAACGACTCGATACAAGCGTTATCGTAACAATTTCCCTTACGGCTCATACTGCCTTTCATCGAATAGATTTGAAGTTGCTTTTGATAGTCGTGAGAGGCGTATTGACTCCCGCGATCAGAATGGTGGAGCACCTCACCTTCTGGTTGCTGGCGACCGTGAGCCTGCTGTAGAGCCTGCAGCACAAGCTCTTTCGTCATCCTGTCACTCATATGCCATCCAACGATCTTACGGGAGTATAGATCCATCACGCTCGCCAGGTAAAGCCAGCCCTCCGCTGTAGGAATGTAAGTGATGTCTGTCACCCATTTTTCGTTTGGCTTACAGGCTGTAAATTCCTGATTCAGCACATTCTCGTGAACCGGCAGGTTATGTTTTGAGTTTGTTGTAGCCTTGTACTTTTTCACCGTTCGAGATCGCCACCGTTGCTCGTGCATAATGCGTGTGACTGTCCGCTCGGACACATTCACTCCTTGCTGATATAGCTTTTGCGTGACCTTGGGGCTTCCGTAGAGCTGGCGAGATTCCTCAAAGACTTTCTTGACTTGCTCAGTCCATTCTTTGTGTTGACTCTCGCGTTCGCTCTCAGGGCGATCTTTCCATTTGTCGTATCCGCTGCGAGATACGTTCATTACGTTGCACAACTTCTCCAGTCGGTACTCGGAGCGGTATTCGTGAATGAATTCATATTTTACCGACGGTCTTTCGCGAAGAAGTGCATGGCCTTTTTTAAGATTTCGTTCTCCTCTTGCAGTTCACGTATTTGTTTTTGCATTTCCCGTAATTGATGATCTTCTGACTTAAACGCTTGGTGTTGAGCGATTTCCGGCTCGTTGCCGAACTTCTTCATCCAGCCATACAACGTGTTGTCCTTGATCTTCAACTCACGGGCTACTGCCGCCACCGCCTTCCCGCTTTCCTTGATATACTGAACTGTCTTCTTTTTGTACGCTTCATCATAGAGAGGTTTTTTCATTGTTGACACAGTCCTCCGATACTAGTTGTTTTATCAGTGTAATCTGTGTCTACTATTTAGTCTAGCATCATATGACGTTCCAGGTGTCCCTCATCAATAAAACGCGCAAGGGTAAGTTGTTGTAATGAAGGAGTATGAAGATCCATGAACCATTTTAGATCTTTACAACGTTTCGTTAAGGAAGGAGGGAGAATTAAGTACCCTAGTCTGAGTGCAGGTGACAATATTTTGCTGAATGTTCCAATATAAATTACCCTCTTTGGGTCGAGACCCTGCAGTGAATTAATAGGAGCTCCTTGATAACGAAATTCGCTGTCATAATCATCTTCTACAATAAAGCAATCAGCTGTTCTGGCAAATTGAATTAGCTGAATCCGGCGTTGAACAGGTAACGTCCCCCCGAGCGGAAATTGATGAGATGGAGTGACAAAAATAAAGCTAGGCTTTTTATTTTGGGGGATTAAATCTGTTTTCATTCCTTGTTCGTCCACAGGTATAGGATAAAGTACTGATCCCGGGGAAGAAAAAATGGTCTGAATTTCGTGCGTAATCGGATCTTCGATGATTACCTCATCTCCTGGTGAAAGTAGTAAGTTTGCAATAAGAGATAAAGCTTGTGTGGCTCCAGATGTAATAACCAACTGATCCGAATGGCAATGAACTCCTCTTGTTCTTTTTAGATATCGAGACAAGATATGACGCAATTCCCTTCTTCCTTCAGGATAACCATAACCAAATACAGATTGTGAAGTTTCAATACAGACTTGTTTAGCGATTTGTCCCCATATATGTCTTGGAAACATATCTAAAGCAGGGATCCCTGATCGAAAATCAATGAAATCATGTATTTCTTCTTGCTGCATTTCAAAAAAAGAGAGGTAATCCGTTTTCTCCTGTTGATCCAAATAGGCTCCCTCTGCAACATACGTTCCGGAACCTTGGCGTCCTTCAATATATCCTTCTGCTAATAATTGTTCATAAGCTTCTACCACCACATTCCGAGATATCCCTAGATGGGAAGCCAGTTCTCGGGTAGGTGGAAGGCATTCCCCGGCAACAAGCTCCCCATGTAAAATTCGTGTGCGAATTTGTTCGTAAACTTGTCGTATTAAAGGTATATCTAGTGTTCGATCAATCCAAAACATACATTTTCCCCTTTTTTCAAATTGGTACTATAAAAATCTATAATAATTGGTCCTTATCCCTACCATTTTATCATGCTAAATTATAAATGGGAAAAGGAATTACACATATTGGAAAATGGAGGTTTACCTAACTTTGATGGATATAGGTGGTGCAAATAGTGACTGTTAATACTCAGACTAGGGTACAGAATCTTATCTTTTCCAACTGGAATCAACAATTTTTATCCTCTTTATTATTTTTAGAACAAGTTGAAATTGCTACTCTGGGCCCTTCTGGGACAAGTAGCGAAGCATCGGCCAAATTCTTGCTCACAACGTTAAAAGATGAGCATGGGAAGTATTCCCTTTTTCCTTCCTATGAAGAAGCTTATGAAAGCTTGGTCTCAGGGGTATCCAATGTCCTTCTTGTCGCTAATGCTTATAAGGGAATAGATAAATTTTACATGTCGAAAGATATCCAATTTTTATTTCCATTTATTTTTGAAACACCGTTATATGGAGTAGCAAAAAGACCTCATGAAAAATTGAACAGGAGCCGTCCTTTGGTTGTCGCTACCCATCATGCTCCCTCGAGTCTTCTTCCTTGGTTCTTAGCTGATTTCGATATCAAATATGAGATATTGTTTGTTAATTCGACAAGTGAAGCGGCTGTCAAATTGCAGAAAGGAGAGGTGGATCTTTGTTTAACCACGGCTAATGCTGCCCAAAAATATAATGCGGAATTCATTTCGCCGACACGTACGATTTTAATGTTATGGTCCGTTTTTGGTACCAAATCAACGATAGTATCGTTCAAGCATTAACAAAATGGAGGAAAAATCATGGAAATGAAATGTGTGATGGTTATTGATGTAAATTTACCAACAGGATTAATTGCCAATACTGCTGCGGTGTTAGCTCTCACTTTAGGAAAGGAAATTGAGGAGATTATTGGTCCTGCGGTAGAGGATGGAAGTGGCCGCTTTCATGTAGGAATAACAACAACTCCTGTTCCGATTTTAAAGGGGGATGCTTTAACCATTAAAGAGTTAAGGAATAGGTTATACGCTGAAGAATTTTCAGATTTACTGGTTGTCGACTTTAGTAATGCAGCACAAATAACAAAAAATTATGAGGAATATACCGAAAAAATAGCGACCTTTTCAGAAAATGACCTTGAATATTTAGGATTGGCTTTATATGGAGACAAGAAAAAAGTCAATAAACTGACCGGAAGTATGGGGCTTCTTAGGTAACGGGGGGAATCTAATATGAGTAATCAGGTAAAAAATGAATTAGATCATATGATCATTATTCCAGATGGGACTTTTCTTCGTGGTAGTAACGAATCACCGGACGAACAACCAGTTAAATTGGTTACCTTAAACGCTTTTGCTATCGACAAAACGCCAGTAACCAATAAGCAATTCCGGGTATTTGTAGAAGACGGAGGATATCAAAAACCAGAATTTTGGCTTCCAAAAGGATGGGAGTATATTCAAACTAACAACATTAAATATCCAAACTATTGGTTTGATGACCATTTTAACCAAGATGATCATCCGGTAACAGGAGTCAATTGGTGGGAGGCCATGGCCTTTGCTACCTTTGTAGGCAAGACCTTGCCGACTGAAGCACAGTGGGAGTATGCATGTAAGGGTACCGATCAACGAAAATACCCGTGGGGAAACGAAGAACCAACTCCTGAATATGCAAACTATGCTGTTGACTGCGATCCCGAAGAATTGAACCGCAGCTCAACCTCTGTTTACGCATTTCCAAAGAATAAATCCTTTTTTGGATGCTTAGATATGGCTGGTAATCTAGCAGAGTGGTGTTTGGACAATGCTTCCCTTAATTACGAATGGGATAAAACTGGAATGAATCCAATATATCTTACGTCACAAGAAGATTATCACATCGTTAGAGGTGGATGTGGATTACATAATGAGGATTTTATGAGATGTACAGCAAGAGATAATTATCCCGTTTCAGTAAGAGATAATTTAATTGGTTTTCGTTGTGTCATCAATAATATTTAAGGAGAGAGAAACGTGAATCCAACGGTAAAAACTCCAAATTTAGATCGAAAGCCATCTTCCCTTCGATATTATCAGGAAGGTCCACCGAAATCCATTGATTTAAATACATGGCGTCTATCCGTTACTGGATTAGTAGAAAAAGAATTGAGTTTTACCTATCAAGATTTATTAGAAATGCCCCAAGTGGAAGAAAGCAGAAGAATGGTTTGTGTCTGTAATTGGAGCATTCGTCGAACTTGGAAAGGTGTATTGTTATCAAACATTATGGAAATGGCTGGGGTATCCCATCCTGAAAAATATTATTTAAAGCAAACGAGCATAGGAACCAAGGAAAAAGGAGTTTATGAATCTACCATTCCTTTAGGTGATGCCCTGTCCAGGCGGACGTTGATTGTTCATTCGGTTGATGGAGAACCTTTACCCATGGAACAAGGATATCCATTGCGTCTATTTGATTTTGGACAATACGGTTACAAAAACGTAAAAGGTTTGGCTCAATTGGAAATAACCGAAGAATATCAAATTGGGGAATGGGAACGACGTGCCGGATACGATATCAATGGTATAGTTCGTCCTAAAAAATATTGGATCGTTGACTTAAAGAAATGGGGTTTTGTAGAAAGGCCGGGTGAAGTCACAGAATTTTAGTATCTGATGAAAGGAGAACAATATGAGCCTAAAAAGAGATTTAGGATGGAAAGAGGCTACTTCTCTTGGTACTGGGGCTATGGTTGGTGCGGGTATTTTTATTCTTAGTGGGGTAGCAGCTGGAAAAGCAGGTCCGGCTGTGATGCTCGCTTTTGTCATCGCGGCGATCTTAGAAATTTTATTAGGATTATGTTACGCGGAATTAGCATCGAGATACCCGAGAGCTGGTGGTGCTTATGAATATGTGCGTGAAACGATGGGTTCCCTTATCGGGACGTTAATTGGATGGTCCTATTGGGGAGCATGGCTTGCAGCAAGCAGCTTCGTTTCACAAGGATTTGGTAACTACCTTCATTCCTTAACGGATGCTCCTCCGTTGTTGAGTTCGGTTATCCTCCTTCTTGTTTTAGGACTTCTCAATATGTTGGGTATTAAGTTTAGTGGCGTTGTTCAAGTGGGGATTGTGATTGTTGAAATCATCGTACTCCTTTTGTTTTTTGCTTTAGGATTTGGACATGTAAATTATTCATTCTATACACCGTTTGCCCCTAATGGGTTAGAGGGCATTCTAGCTGCGGCATTAGTCGGGTTTCTCTCCATGGTTGGTTGGGATGTGATTGTTGATGCCGGGGAAGAAATGAAAAATCCGAGTAAAACCATTCCAAGGGCTATTTTATCATCCATTATCATCGTACTTTTTCTGTACTCCGGTCTTTTATTCGTTTCAACAGGAGTCGTTCCTTGGCAGGAACTTGGATTGTCAAAAGTACCGGTCGCTTTAGCCAGCCAACAATTTTTGGGAGATTTTGGACCGGCATTCATCAGTATTGTCATTGTTATTGCTTTACCCGCTACAGCCAATGCGTTTATCATCTCGATTTCGAGAACTGCC
Organism: uncultured Caryophanales bacterium; assembly: GCA_964514665.1. Classification (GTDB taxonomy): domain Bacteria; phylum Bacillota; class Bacilli; order Paenibacillales; family KCTC-25726; genus CAZESH01. Next base: position 12,789 of record CAZESH010000026.1, on the reverse strand, counting down.
TTTGCCATGGGGCGTAATGGATTTTTACCAAAAAAAATCGGTTTGATTCATCCGCGATTTCAAACTCCCGTTTGGGCAATCTTGCTGGGGGTAAGCATACAAATTATGTTTACCCTCGTAAGTTCAATCAATATTGCCGTAAATGCAACTGGTTTTTTGTATTTGCTTACTTTTATTTTTACGATGACCGCCTTTTTTATTTCAAGAAGAAAAGTGTCTTTTGAAGAACGATCGAAGCAGTTCTCAGCCCCATTTTATCCATATTTACCGGCTTTGGCTTTAATTATTAGCCTTTGTTTACTTGTTTCAGTTGGAGGATCTGGATTTTTTTCAGGATTAATATGGTTATCCTTTGGATTTGGTATCTACTTAATCCGTATAAAATCCATTAAAACCACTGACAAGATAAGAGAAAAAGAAAATGAAGTCAAATTATCTTCGGTGAAATGATAGGAAATGGGACAGTGATTTCAACTCGATAGGAAGTGCATAATATGAAACCTAAAAAACAAGATTTATTCCATATAGCGATCCGAGAAAAGCTTAATCACATAAGGCTTTGAGGCGCTTTGGAAAGCGTCAAATCTGGCTCGCCTAATACTATGTCAGGCGAAGTCATTGCCTTCCTCGAGTTTGCTTAAAGATAATCCGCTACCTCTACTAAATATAAAAAATGAATAGTTTCTACGTTATCCCCCGATATGATACATTTCCACTTTAGGCCGCTTCAATCCTGTTGTGTTCTGCAAACGGATTTCCGAGTACCGGTCTTCTCTCTTGTTCCAGACATGATGAATGATTTCCATCATTTCTTCATCGCTGGCTCCTCCCCTGAGAGGCTTGCACAAATCGTATGCTTGTGAAGCGAACAAACAGGTGTACAATTCGCCTTCCGCAGAGAGACGCACTCTTGTACAGGTGGAACAAAAGGCTTGGGTAACAGAGGATATCAGTCCAATCTCCTCATTCGTTCCTTTGTATCGGTAGCGGTTGGCCACTTCGCCATAATAGTTCGGATCCACCGGTTCCAAAGGCATTTCCGCATCAATCATGCTGACGACGTCTTTGCTGGGAATGACTTGCTCCAGTTTCCATCCGTTGCAGTTTCCGACATCCATGTATTCGATAAAACGCACGATATGACCCATTTCGCGAAAGTGACGGGCCATTGGGAGAATATCCTGGTCATTCACGCCTTTTTGTACAACCATATTGATTTTGACGGAGAACCCGGCATTGACGGCCGCTTCAATTCCTCTCAGAACCGTCTCCACCTTGAAACCCCTTCCGTTAATGCGTCCAAAACGTTCATCATCCAAACTGTCCAAACTAACCGTCAACCTGTCTAATCCCGCCTCTTTGAGTGCCCCCGCAAACTGTTCCAGCAATGAACCGTTTGTGGTCAAAGCAATGTCTTTGACACCGTCTATGTTTCGAATCATCCGGATCAAAACGGAAAGGTCCCTGCGCAGTAGCGGTTCTCCGCCGGTAATACGGATTTTCTCGACGCCCAACGCCACAAAATGACGAGTCAACCGCTGGATTTCCTCAAAACTCAGCAATTGCTTCGGAGGAAGAAACCGGTAGTCTGGCCCGAACACCTCTTCCGGCATACAATACCGGCAACGGAAGTTGCACCGGTCAGTCACGGAGATCCGCAAGTCACGAAGGGGCCTATTCATATGATCAAAAATCTTACCTTGGTCATCCTTCATTCATTTTTCACTCCTTTATATTGATCGGTTCTCCCGTTCGGCATAGTTTGTAACCGCCGAAATATTCTACCTGCCTGATGAACTCTTCCGATTTCATGATTTCACATGAGCAAGCGCCCGCCTTCGCTTTCATAAAACTCCCTGCTCATTAACAAGTCATATGATTCATATGTTAAAGGAACAAAATCGAGGTCCATCGCTTTAGCCGCCGAAAAAATAACGAGGCCAGTATGTGCCGTATCGATTGCGGCTCAATCGATTTTTGTTTCAGGGTACTAGAGTATCAACTTTCTGTTAAAACGTTAGAGTTCAAGCGTTCGCTAGTTCTGATAGTTATTAACTGCAAGAATTTTTGATTTCTCTCTTCCCGTTCTTCATTTGAAACCAGATCATATTTTTTTAAAATTTCCTCTCTCATCCATGCCCTCGGGCCCATGTCGGGGAATTTCCTGCGAAATTCGCCAATAATGGCGATGTAAAATGTATTCGTGAAGTGTTAACAAGTTTCCTGTTTATGTAGTTGGAAAAAGATGAATTTTTATCATTTTAATTAATGCATCCCAATCAATTGAATTTAAATCATCCTTATCAGTATGTTGAGGAACTTCCCCCCTATTTGTTGAAAATTTAAGATCTTAACATCAATTCCTAACAAGTGAGGATAAAGTGCTACGTTCCCCAGTGTATCCAAATGCTCGATTTTATGACTAGGAAACATTTTTTTTATTTCATCCATAAACCAAACTTTATCGTAAATAGGGTATTTCTCCCTCCTGTTTTCCGAAACCTTTAATGTATTGCCTGCTCCGATGGTGTCAATTTCCAATATGACATCATCGATTACTCTACTAATAAGGGACGCGATACAAAAATGAATTTTCTCCTCGCGTCCCTTATAGTAGAGTGTTCCCCCTTCTTCTTTGTAGAAGGGTTTTTTCGTTTTTGAACTTGATCTTGACCGAATAAAACAAAGCGGCGGCCTTCTGCCAAGCCGGCTGAAGGATTTTGTAAATCTTCGATTTATGAATGTTCTTCAGGTTCTGGACTTCGCCTTTATTTCGTATAACTCTTATTCAACGAATTCTTCTATACACCAACAGAGGGCTGTTAGACGAATTTCATCTAGAACCTTAGGTAGAAAGTATAGACGAAAAAGCCATATTAAAATAAAACCAATCAATTATTTTTCAAGTGAGTTCTTTAGCTTCATCGACAATAGGTACAAGTTCTTGTCGCGAACAAACGACAAGAACTTATACCTTTAAAATAAAAAATCCGCGATCTACGCGGAATTTATCGGCCCATATTCTTGTCATCAAACATTATGAAAAAACTGACCGGGATTTATTTCTAATTTCTAAAAATCTTGAAGTTAAGCCTCAGATACCTTCATTGTTCAAAACGACTTTTTTCGCTTTCCTCATACTTACAAAGACCAAACAAGCAATAACTGTGAAAAAGATAATGAAAATCCCATAAATATCCCCCAAAATGACGACCTGAACCAGAGCGTAAGAGACCAGTAAGGAACTGATTGGAGATATAATCCAAACTTTTACAACTTTCTTGACAATATTACTCTTCCAAAATCGGCTTCCGTGATTCACCGTGCCGATTCCGAAAATGGACATGGTCGTGGCTTGTGTTAAAGGTACCGGAATGCCAAATATCGATGCAATAACAACCAAGGTTCCGGAAGTAAGGGAAACCGCGCTGCTTTTTAGCAAGGATAGCTGTGTAATCTTCTTTGCATTAGTGTCCAAAACTCTTCCGCCAAGCAAAATAACACCCAGGGATACAAATAGTCCGCCCCACAGAATGGCGCTCGAAGAGTCAATCAACTTGGCTCCGACCAGCGGACCTACAGCATTGGCCACGTTGTTCATGCCTGCAGAAAATGCTTCATAGCAGCCGGCGATGATCAACAACAACGTAAAAAACCATTTCCAATGCCTATGTTTTTCCTTGAGTAAATGGCGTTCCAAAGGCTCAATCAATTTGCCTAAAAGAAATGATATCGCAAATGCGATGAGGGGCAGCACGATCCAGATCAATAAAATCGTGAGCACTTTCCAGAGATATAAGGAGTGATAAGCAATCCCCACCCCGACTACAGCTCCGACCGTCACTTCACTGGTGGACAAAGGGATTGCCATGACATTCGCTAAGAACAGCGTGATGCAAGCCGATGCGATAATGGTAATCGTCAATTCAACCGTCAGTAGTTGTGACGGAATAATCCCTTTGGAAATCGTTTTGACAACTTCCCCGCCCCCCAAATAAGCTCCGAGGAAAACTGCAACCGCTACAAGAATAAGCGCCACCCATTTTTTCTTGATGGCACCTCCGCCATAGGCTGCCCCCATGGATGCAGCCGTACCGCTCGCCCCAATATTCATGGCAAAGAAAAACGATATGATCAAAGCAATGATAAGCAATCCACTCACGCCCTTTTTAATTCCTAGTTTACCTATATGAATTATAAGTATAAGGCAGAATGATGAATTAGTAAATAATTTATTATATATGCGATTTTAAAATATGCGAACGACTGGAATTTTGTGCAAAAGCAACAAAAAAAGGAGGCTTACGCCTTCAGAACAGCCAATCTTGTCAAGGACCGGCATGATGCGTTTGCCGCTGCCAAACCTTTGTGCCAGCTAGAACGATGCACGGATCGCGGCGCAAATTCAGGATTAATTTTATATCGGAGCGGATAAAGTTACTCGCTCAAATAATCCTTCGCTTTAGGCAAGTCGATTGTAATGGACATGCGACCGGTCTTGATTACTTCTTCCTTCACCAGTTCATTCAATACCACCGTAACCGTTTCCCGGCTTGATCCGATCATATTCGCAATTTCCTGGTGTGAAAGCGGTACATCAATTTTATACATGCCGTCTTCGACAACTCCGAACTTTTCTGCAAGCTTTAACAGCAAGTGCAGTACTTTGTCTCTCACATCTCCCATGGCCAATTGCGCGAGCAAAGCATCCCGTTCTTTCAGCAACGCGCTCAATTCCTGCAACATTTTCAAAGCCAACTGGGGTCTGTCCATTAAAAATTGTTCAAAATGCTCCTTCCCCATTGAACATAACAACGTGTCATCCATTGATTCGATAAAGGTATATTTTGTTCCCAAAGAGAAAGAATCGATTTCCCCAAATACATTCCCTTCTCCCAAAATGCTGACAATAAATTGTTTTCCTTCGGCATTGATTTTATATAACTTCAACTTTCCTTTTTTTAAAAAATAGAGGCCTTCACGGAACGTCTCCGGGGTTTGAAGCAATGTCCCCTTTTTAATCGTGCTCATCGGCGCCATTTTTTCAATTTCCATTAAATCTTCCATAGGCAACGCATCCAATAAGCTGATCTGTGACAAATACCATAATTTATTCAATGGAATCCCTCCATTATTTTATCGAGCTTCGCCGGTTCGCAGTTGTGGACCACTTGATCTTCAATAACAATCAGTGGTGTCGCGATGCCGCCTAGTGACAACATTTCATCGAATTTTGTTTGATCGTGCGTCACATCGACTTCTTCCGTTTGAATTCCTTTCTTTGCAAAATATTGTCTCACTTCACTGCACCTTCTGCAATGCTCGCTGACATACAATTTTACTTTCAAAAACTGCATCCCCCTTTATTATAAACAGCCAAATTAAAAGGACGACCCCTGAGCGAATTTCCATATCTGCAGCATTAAATATAGCCGGCCACCAGCGGAATTCAATAAAATCGATCACATAACCAAATCGCAAACGATCAATAAAATTCCCAATCGCTCCGCTAATGACGAGAGAAAACCCAACATTTACCAGAATAGACTTCATCTCCATTTTCCGATACAAATAATGAATGATCAAAATAGCAGTGAAACTCACCACTCTCAAAAGTTGTGTGTATCCCGATAACACGCCAAAACTTGCGCCGGAATTATGAATGAGATGCCACTGAATCCAACCGGGGATGACATTGACTGTATCATTCAAATTCAGGTGGGATTGCATCCATTGCTTCGTAAAAAAATCAATGCAAAACAATAAGCATGTAATTCCATAAAACATAGAGGCTGCCTTCCTTTCTCATAGACTCGAAAAATGCCACCTGTACGATCTACTGGTCTTTTCCTCTTCGGACTCCCCACGATTTTCCCAGAATGACGATGGCAATGAGAATCACACTAATGATAATCAGCCGGGTTTGATACTGCTGCAGGTGGGCCAAATCATGCCCGACGACAACATACAAAATCGTGCCCGGAATCTGTCCGATTCCTGTAGCGATCAGAAAAGGCGACCCGCCGATTTTACTTAACCCCGCCAAAAAACTGACGAAGTCAAACGATATGATAGGAATCAGTCTCGCAGCCAAAATGATGAAAAATCCGTTTTTGCCGCTGTATTCATCGACCTTTTTCAACAGATCGGTTTTCTTCGTTGCTTTGGCGACAAAAGGATAGCCCAGCCATTTGGCCAGATAAAAATTCACTGCTGCTCCAGCCATTCCGCCCAGCCAGGAGATGATGCTTCCCCAGAACACCCCGAATACTATGCCGTTTGCTGCCGCGATCAAAAAGGAGGGCAGCGGGGCAGCGACCGCTTGAAATATCATCAACCCGATGCTTACCGCGGCGGCCCACCACCCGAACGAGCGCAAAAATGCAGCTACACGATCCAGAGAGTTTGCCGAAAACAAAGACGTGATGTCCCGCCACCAGGAGGGTTCAAGAACAATACCGAGGATCACGCCCCCTAGTACCGCGAACAATCCAATCCATTTCCATCGAAATCGGGCATTTTTCATCGAATCAGTCCTTTAAGATATGTCGGGCTTCATACATTCGCTGCAGTGCCGTGAATATCTCCACCGCGATAAAGATGCCCGTCAGCCACAGGAGCCCCTGATGAAATACGATCATTAAGGTAAATAAAATAAAACCTTCCGTTCGTTCGGCAAGTCCGGCCTGATAATAAAACGACTTCATCCCCTTCTTGTCCGTCAGCGCACCGACGGTTAAAAACACGGTCATGGAAAACACGATTGAAGCGGTCAATATCAGCAGAAGAAAATGCGAATCCGGATATAATGCAGCCAATCCAATAATAACGGACAGCTCTACAATGCGGTCAAAGGTGATATCGAGCAGTGTTCCCCATGCGCTGGATCGATTCCGCAATCGCGCCATTGAACCGTCAACGGCATCCAAATACCCGGAAATCCACAGCACGATGACCGCCAACCAGGGATGTTCGATCACAATCAAAGCCCCGGAAAACAAACCCAAACCAAACGCAATCCAAGTCACTTGATTGGCAGTCATCCCCAGTCTGAGCAATGCTTTTGCCGTCGATCCAATCAACGGTTGTACGAAATGGCGTGCGTGCGTATCCAGCATTCCGATCCATCCTTTCTGATCATTCTCGTATAAAATAAGTCTGACGAACATCCAATTGCAAGCAAGAGGCTTCACCCCTGCGCAATGGACGATCGTGCAACTGCTTTCCCATCATATCGAGCATAATTGAACCGCTCTCTACCTTCAGATAATAAAATCCCTGCCGAAAGGTGATCTGTTTAATGATTCCATGAAGATAACGGATGTATGGACAGGATTGCAGACCTGAGGTTTCTTGGGAAAGTTCAAGAATTTCCGGGCGAATCATCAACCATCCCAAGCCTTCTGTCGTTCCATTTGCCTCTGAAAGCTTCAACTCAAAATCCGCACAATGGAATACCCCATCTTTCATTTCCCCCGGAATCACATTTTTGGCCCCCATAAATAGAGCAACCTCCGGATGGTTCGGCCGCATATACAATTCTTCAGGGGTCCCGACCTGCATGAGACTTCCGTTGTTCATGACGCCGATGCGATCTGCCAGAATGAAGGCTTCTTCCCGGTCATGGGTGACAAAAAACACGGTCATGCGATGTTTTTGATGGAGTTTGCCCAGCAATTCCCTCATCTCTTCACGCAGGCCGGGGTCAAGCGCGCTGAACGGTTCGTCCATCAGGAGCACTTTGGAGCCGGAAAGAAAACCCCGAGCGAGGGAAACCCGCTGCTGCTGGCCTCCGCTTAACACGGAAGGAGAGCGGCTTCCCATCCCATTCAAGCCGACTGAAGCGAGTATCTCTTCCGCTTTTTGAAGCCGTTCTTTTTTGCCCACCCCTTGCATCTTCAAACCGAACGCCACATTTTCTTCCACGGTCATATGCGGAAACAAAAGCGCCTGCTGGAACACCATGCCGAACCCTCTTTTTTCAGCCGGGACCGTATGCATCTTGCGATGATGATAAATGATCTCCCCTTCGTCCGGTGCCAATAGACCGGCCACCAATTTCAACAGTGTGGTTTTGCCGCATCCGGAAGGACCGAGTATCGCAAGAAATTCTCCATCCTCAATCGTCAGGCTTAGAGGTTGAAGGGTGAAAGCTGCCGGTTCATGTTGTTTCGGATGTTTTTTGTCATAACGTTTTTGCAAGTTTGAGATTTGCAGCTTGGACATGTCGGCCTCCTTTTTATACGTGTACCGTCAACCTTTTCCCGTAATATCTTTTCAGCAGCACATCCATCCCCCACAAAGCGAAAGCGGCCATTCCCGCGAAGACAATGGTATATGCCGAACCAATCGCAGGATCCCCGCCGTTAATGAACGGGAACAAGATTAAGGGCAGCGTCAGAACCTGTCCGCCGCCAACCAGAAACGTAATCAAATACTGGCTTAATGAAATCAGGATGCTCAAGCTGGAGCCGGCGATCACCCCCGGTAAAATGTGCGGCCATACGATATGAAGAAAACGCTGCATGGCTCCCGCTCCAAGCATGCGGCCTTGGTCTTCCCATTGGAATCCCAAGGTACTGAAGCTGACAGTCAGAGCGCGAATCATGTAAGGCAGCGTTGGAACCAGATGTACGAAAATGACCCCTGCTATGGATTCGGTCATACCCAAGCGAATAAACGTCGTATGAAGTCCCATCACCGCAATAAAGGGCGGAATGATAATCGGAGCAAACAGTAAACCTTCGATGACTCGCTTCCCCGGAAATTCCGATCGGGCCAGCACATCCGCTGCCGGAACCGCCAAAAACAGATTGATGCATGTCACCGTCAATGCAATGATCAAACTCGTTCCCACTGCAGTCCCCGTACCGGAACTGCCTGAAAGTATATAGTTCCATGCCCGAATGGACATATCACGAGGAAACACCTCCGGCCATGTCCACCCCGAGGAGAAGCTGGACAACACAAGCGGCACAAACGGAATGGCCATGAAAATCAATAGGAACACCGTCATGGTTACGTGTAAAACATGGATGATCTTGGAACCCGTCACCACCGACTCCCTTCATCGATCCGCCATCTTTTCCCCAACCGATAGGCGATCAAGCCCAATACAATTGTGATGAATGCCAAAATGACATTCACCGCCAGAGCTTCAGGCCGCATGGATAATTGACCGCTTGAATAATAGTCGTAAGATAATACCGGGAGCATTTTCGGGTACGTTACGCCCAACAAAAAAGGCACTTCAAATGCAGAAAACGAAAAGGCATAAACAATAAAAGAGGCCGAAAGCCAGGTCGGCAATAATAAGGGAAGCACAATCTGCTGGACAAACTTCCACGAATTCGCCCCGAACACTTTTGAAACCTCAAACCAGGAGCCGTGTATGCGAAGCAGGACGGGATAGACCATTAAAGCGATAAAAGGAGCTTCCTTCCATGCGTAGGCGAGAATGATCCCCCACCCGAACGGTTCATTGATCATCACCGGAAAATCCGAGAGCCGGTCGGTCCATCCAAAGGCATAAAACATCCGCGAAAACCATCCGCTTTGCATGAATAATAGCACCATCATATACGCACCCGCTAAATGGGGAACGACGAGAGGCAGTTGGAAGAAGCGTTGCCAGAACGGATAGTCCTGAAATTTCCTGCTGCTTCCGATCATAAATAAACAGATGGCCGCAAATATGCCCAGCACTGCTGCCGCCGCCGTGGATAGGAACGAAATGCGTATCGTCATGCGCAAGGAATGCCAAAAGTCAGCCGATTGCAGCAGCACTTTGTAGGCATTCGGTGAAACATCGAATTGACCCGCCGCAGGGAAAAAACCCAGGCTTTGGATCAATCCTTGTAACAAGCCGGTATAGAATAATGCGATCATCACGATCACTGCCGGCAAAACGAATACATACGGTTTACTTCTTCGCCACATCATCCGTCCACGCCTTTTCCAATACATCCACATACTTTGAGGGGATTTCGGGCAGCCGATGGCTGGCTAAGACAGACGCGGGCAACGTGGCGACTCCCAGATCGAGCGATAACAGACGCTGCCGGTCAGCCTCAGATAATTTTTTTGGATCAAGCGAAGTCATATCCCCCCAATGCGCCGGGTCATTTTTGGCAATCTGCGCGTCCGGTGAAAGCAAGAAATCAATCGTTGCCATCGCTCCGGCCGGATGCGGTGCATTAAAGGGAATAGAAAGATAATGGGTATTCGAAAGCGTCCCTCCATCCAAGACAAACGTGCGTGTCGTCTTCGGAAATGTCCCTTTGTTCACAGCACTGGATGCACTTGCCGGATCGTAGCTCATTGTCATCCATACCTCGCCGTTTGTGTAGAGCTGATTCAATTTAGCCAGACTTTCCGGATATGTCTTTCCTTCCCGCCACAGATACGGTTTGATGTTCTTCAAATAAGCCCAAAGCGGGGATAGTTTGGCTTCAAAAGCTTTGTCATTCAAGGGCTTCATGTACGGTTCATACCCTCCTGTTGTTTCATACATCGTTTGGCGGACAAAGGCGCTGCCTGTAAAATCCGGAGGAGCCGGGTAAGTGAATTTTCCCGGGTTTTTCTTCACCCATGCAAGCAAATCTTCCATCGACTTTGGCGGATTTGGAATTTTTGCGGAATCATAGGCAAAGACGAATTGTGCTTTCCCCCAAGGCGCTTCCAAACCATTCGTCGGTTCACCAAAGTCACTTGCAATATCCGGCGCCTTCATATCCACATATTCTTGGACCATGGGCAATTTTGAAGCGAAAGATCCCCACAATAAGCGGTTATCTTTGGCCGCTTTGAAATTCTCCCCATTCATCCAGACAATGTCCACACTTCCGCTCGATTTCCCCGCCTGTTTTTCATCAAGCAGTTGATTTATAATATCTTTGGTGTCGTTCACCGGCACACGGTGCAGTTCCACTCCTGCTGCTTGCTTCAGTCGCGGTGCAACCCATTCGTCAATGTAACGGTTGATCGTATCGCTGCCTCCCCACATATGCAGGTTCACCTTCTGGCCTTTAGCCTGGGCCGCAATGTGATCCCACCTGGCATTTAACAAATCTGCAGACGTTTTCTTTTTTTCAGTAGAACATCCCGCAGCCACTGCTCCGAAAATCAGCAAAATGGAAAGCAGCATAATGATTACTTTTCGATTCAAATTTTCCACTCCTGTTCAACTATGATTTCTATGATTATTTTTATCTTAATCAAATGAGCAAATTGCTTCTGTAAGATAGCTTACAGAAGCTTGAATCCATATACGGTTACAATGTAAGCGTTATGATTCAACCAAACAAGGAGGAAATGATGATGGCGCAAACGGAAGTTGTCAGCAGCAAAAGATTGAATTGGAAAGCCGGTATTACCGGAAGCTTGCTCGGAGGATTGGTATTCGGGGGTATGATGGCAATGATGGGCATGCTCCAGACGATCGCCGGTATGATGGGCAGCAAATCGGCAGTCATAGGATTTATCATTCATATGATGATCAGTTTGATTTTTGGGATGGTATTCACCATTTTTGCAAGTATAGTCAAATGGAACGGCGTCGTATCCGGACTCGTCTTTGGCGTGATCCTTTGGTTCCTGTTTCCTTTCATTCTCATGCCGATGATGATGGGAATGGGCAACATGGCCTTCCAATTTACGTCCGCAAGCATGATGAGCCTGGTCGGCCATCTCGTGTATGGCTTGATAACCGGTATTGTCTATAAAACATTGGCGAAATAATGAAATAAATCCCATCGCAAAAAAGCCCGCAGTCGATAAAACTGCAGGCTTTTTTATGTTCAAATCATCTTTCTCCACGATTCTTTGCAGCCCGACCTTCATCCAAATCTTGCTTTATTCAACACCTCCTTTTTGTCCAAAACGAATATTGAGTTACAGGATACTGCATATCTTATGGGCACACGCTTCACGAAGTTTCTTGATTTTCGCATTGACGAAAGTTGATCACACTTTTTAAGGAGGCTGAAAGCAGCCCCCTTCTAGAACCTGCGGTCGTTGCAGATTCCTTTTAAATAGTTCAATACCTTCACCGCTTGCGCCAAACCCAAAAGCAAAATAATTTTCTTCGTCAAAATCCGGTTCTACAAAAAATGTTGTGACGGCCGAAGTAAATTCTTTTACCGACGAATGAATATCATCCACGTCGAACGTAATATGATTGACTATTATAATGTAATGATCTGAAAATCTTTGGCAATCAAGCTGGCTAGACTAGGATGTCCGTTTATTTCTCCAAGTGAACGAATCCCGGATTTGCGAACTTCGTTTTTCACCCCAAAAGCGCCGGCGCAGTATTCACAAGCACCTGTAATCACTCCCAGATTTTTTACCGATTTATAAAGCGGGTTATATTTGTTTTCAGGGTCCTCAAATTTCTTTACCCATACCGTACCAGCCCCGTCAAAAATCACTTGGACTTCATGTCCGGCTTCATGCAGTTCCTGTGCGTATAATAAAGAATGCAGTGCTTTTGCTCCTTCCGATTCAGAAGCGTGAACCAAAATTGCAATTTTACCCATTTTTAATTTCCTCCTAAAAATTCAATTTTTTAGATACTGGAGTATTCCATTGAGATCTGATATTTCGATATCCGGTTGAAGACCAAGCTCATCCATTTTTCGATTCACCCGGTTCACCCAAGCCACGTGAAACCCAAAACTTTTCGCTCCGGCTACATCCCACGGATTGGAGGAAACAAACAGCACTTGTTCCCGCGTTACATTCATTTTCTCTAAAACCACCGTGTATGATTTTGGATCGGGTTTATAC
>CAZESH010000025.1:0-25165 GCA_964514665.1 uncultured Caryophanales bacterium | reverse complement strand
TCACCGGATCGGCCGTTTCCGCCGTCCCCCCCGGTACATACGGCTGACGGGCCAGGTCGGCCTCCACCTCCAGCTGCATGATCTTCTCCTCAATCCGTTGAAATCCGCGGCCTGCCTCGCCGCCTTCCAGGCTGTACGCGCGGCTGTTCACCGCCTGCGCCAGCTGCTTCTTCACCTTCGCCAGCTGCACCCGGCTGACCAGTTCGTTGCGCTTGTTGCGCATGCGGTAAAACTCTTCTTTCATCTCATGCAGCTGCTGCTTCAGCTCCTCCGACTGCACCTTGGCTTGGCTGTACAGTCCGCCGTATTCCTCGATCCGCCCGTCAAAATACAGCTTCTCTTCCAACGCCTGGCGCGCGCCCGCCTCCTGACCCGCCTTCAATGCCGCAGCCGCCTGCGCTTCACGCGCCGCGCTCTGCCGGCGTACTTCCTCCAGCCGCTGCAGCGTTTTGCGCTCGCTCGTGATTTGCTTGGCCACCGTCACTTCCGCCTGCGCAATTTCCTCTTCCATATCCCGCAGGTACTGGTTCATCATCACCACCGGGTCTTCCACTTTATCCAACAGTTCGTTGACGCTTGCTTTCGTCAGATCGCTCATTCGTTTGAAGATCCCCATTATTCGTGTTCTCCCTTCTCGTATTTGGCCAATTTGGCCTTTAATTCCGCCAGTTCTTTCTCCATCGCTTTTTTCTCGATGTCTTTCATCATTTCGTCCAAGCCGCCGTTGTCCGCTTGCGGCTCTGCCGCTCCCGCTTGTGCGCCATAGCCGCCTGCTCCGCCATACTGCGGACCGTAGCCGCCGCCATAACCGAAGCTCGGGCCGAACGTCGGTTCCTTGGGAATCACCAGTCCGGCGACGATGTAGAGCAGCACTACGCTGCCTCCGGTGAAGATCGCCGCGGCCACGAAGATCAGCCGCAGCAGGGTGGCGTCGACATGGAACGCTTCGGCCAGTCCGCCGCACAGTCCCATGATTTTCTTGTCCCGCTGCGATCGGTAGATTCGGTTCATCGCTTGCCCGCTCCTTCCTCATCCAGCTTGCGCCGCAGCGCTGCCAGCTCGCGGTCGAGCGTCTGCTGCAGGCTCTCGCCCGCAACCCTCAGCGCGTCCGCTCCCATCCGCCGCACTTCGCGCAGGCTGCCCGCTTCCAGCTCCAGGTCGCTCACCCGCTCCTCCAGCCGCTGAAACCAGCTGGCCCCGCCGCGCGTCCCCGGCTTGTTCAGCTGCGCGTTCATCCGCTGCTGCAGCCGCAGCGATTCCATCCGCGCCATGTAGTACTCGCGCTTGTTGTACACTTCCTGATAATCCGCCTTCAGCTCCGCAAGCTCGCTTTCGAGCTCCAGCACGCTTTGCCCCGTCTGCTCGTACAGTTTGCGGTACTGCTCGTATTTTTCCTCATGCAGCAGCTTTTCCTGCAGCGCCAGCCGGGCCAATTGATCCTCTCCCGCTTTGATCGCCAGCAGCGCCTGCTGCTCGCGCTTGTCCCGGCTTTGCTGCGCCGCGTCTGTTTGCTGCCGCAGCACCGCCAAATGCTGCCTTACCTGCTGCAGCAGCCGCTCCGATACGCGGATTTGTTCGGCCTGTTCCAGCAGGTAGCCGTCGATCATCCGCACCGGATCCTCGGCCTGCTCCAACCGTTCGTTCAGGGTCGCCGCGGTGAGGTCCCGCACCCGTTTGATTACGCCCATTGCTCTGCCTCCTTGTTCGATTCTGCTTGCTTTTTTTCTACTCTACTTTATGTCACCGATCTGCGTTTGAGCATCGAGATCCCGAAGGCGATCAGCCCGATTCCGATTACCAGCCCGATCAGCCAGGCGAATTTGCTGGCCAGCGCAATCAAGCCGATGACGAAGAACAGCCATCCGAAAAATTTGCTGCCGTTGCGGATTCCGATATAGCCCAGCACGACCAGCGCCAGCGGAATCAGGTAGGCCAGCAGCAGCCCGGATACGTGTCCGAACATAAAGCCCAGCTTGCCCAGCAGGATCATGCCGCCCAAGCCGATAATCAGCAGTCCCAATGTACGTTTGCCGTCCAACCGCATGTCTTTCACCCTCTTTCGTTTTGCGCCTTGCTTGATGTCTTTATTGTAAGCCGGTTCCGCTTTTTCCAAAATGGACCGCAGGCGGTATTTTCCACTGGACCTTGGTCGGGGGTTGTCTTAAGTCCGGCGGACGGGCATTTTCTGTCCGGCTGCCGCTAAGACAAACCTGCTCGCGAAGCCCGTTCAGACGCTCCTGCGGAAAATAGTTGTGTATCCCCCTTGTCAAAACTAATACCATTAGTTATTATTAAACTAATCACATTAGTTTTAAAATAAAAAAGGAGGAACCTCCATGTCGCCAAGAAGCGGACTTGATTTGCAGGCCGTATTGCATGCAGCGGCGGAAATTGCCGACCGGCAGGGTCTGGAAGCTGTAACGTTAGCCGCATTAGCCAAAAAACTAGATATTCGTTCCCCTTCTTTATACAACCACATCGACGGACTTGACGGACTGAGAAAAAAGCTTGCCGTCTACGGTCTCGAAATGCTGTTCGCCGAATTGATTCAATCTGGCGCAGGCCGGTCCGGGGATGAGAAGGTGCGGGCACTATCTAAAGCCTATCTGACGTTTGCCCGCACTCATCCGGGCGTGTATGCCGCTACGCTGCGCGCACCGGATCCCGAAGACGATGAAGCCATTCGGATCGCCGAAAAAATCGTCGGATTGATCCTGCAGCTGCTGCAAGCCTACGGATTGGAGGATGATGCGGCGCTGCATGCCGTCCGCGGCCTGCGCAGCCTTCTCCATGGTTTTGCCGCACTGGAGCAAGCAGGCGCATTCGGCCTTTCGCTCGATCTCGATGAAAGCTTCCGCAGGCTGATCGATACGTTTATTGCAGGCATTCCTTCCGCTCATCACGGCGGAAAACTATAAACCTTGTGTGGAGAGGAGCGCAAGTCCTATGAATTTTATTTTGTTTATGCTGATTTTCACGGTCGTCTGCGGCTATTTGGACAGCAGAATCCGAAATCACAATATAAAGGAAGTGAATTGAATGTTTGCAGGACATTTTGGGTTGGCGGCAGCCGTCAAAGCACAGGAACCGAAGACGCCCTTGTGGGCCCTGATGCTCGGCACGCAGCTGCTTGATGTGATTTTCGTCCCGCTTTATTTGACGGGAGTCGAAACCATCGTAAGCGTATCTCCCGTTTCTTACGGAGGCAGCGTCATTCATGCCGATTATACGCATTCGCTTGTCGGCGCTCTGATCATCAGTCTGATCGCCGCATGGTTGGCAGGGCGCCGATGGGGAAAGCGCAGCGGGATGGTGATCGGGGCAACGGTGTTCAGTCACTGGCTGCTCGATCTTTTGGTGCATCGCGGGGACCTGCCGATATTGCCGGGCAATATCGGAGGCTTGCCGCTGCTTGGCTTCGGCTTGTGGCGATTTCCGGTGGTCAGCATCGTCCTTGAGTCGCTGCTGGTCATTGCGGGAGGTTATTTATACGCCCGCAGCGTCGTTTCTGTTGCTGGGCACGGCCGTAAAATTCCGGCGATCGCGGTTGGAAGCGTAATGGCGATCATGCTGGTTTTGTCTCTTCTTACAGATGTATTCGGCGTCGGATAATTTGGCCGTTCTTAAAAGTAATCCGTTAAATAGGTCTGCCCTTCAGGAATGCAGGCGGCCAAACGTTTGACCGCGTCTTTTTTTCCGGAAATTTTTCCTGTTTCCCACAGAAAATCCGCCTTCTGATACCCCATAAGAAGTGCTGTCAACGATTGGATCGGGATGTGAACGGCCCCGTTCATCGGGGCTGTTCCAACATCCAGCTTGCGAACCTCCGCCTTTCCCGATGCATCGATCCGGATGGAGTGGAGCCCTTTGTTCCAGGGTGCATGCTCATCGGTAATGAAAAGCTGAAACGATTGCTCAAGCGGCATAAACGCATACTGCTCCATAAAAGCTTTCACATCGACGATTCTCGCCATGAAATAAGGTACGATTTCCTGTTGGAATCCCGGATTGTCGAACAACTGGGACAAACGGTCGTCCAGCGGGGCGCGCAGCGTCACTTTATCAATCATCGAGTCGTGGTCGCTGACAAATCGCCAAATCGCCCGACGCGCTTGCTCGTCCAAAAACACGAATTCATCGATCCGCATCATTCTGTCTTTGACCCTATACCGCAAATACCCCTGATGATTGCCCTGTTCGTTCTCGTATACAATGACCTGATCTGTACCGGAGGCACCCGCAAACACCCGCTTCTGCCACCAATCTTCGTCTCTTTTCAGCATGCCGTTGTATCGGGCACCATAGGTCTCGTAAATCGCGTTCAGCAAGACCGGCTGCCTGTCGACCCGCTTGATGCTTCCGGGCGGACGCTCCCAACGGGGCAGTCCGCCCGTTTCTATCGTATACTGCTTGTAGTCGACATACGTCTCCCAACCGAATTTGCGATAAAACGCAAAGGAAAATGGCGCCAGAAACGAAAGGCTCTGTCCATTTTTGCGCATCGCAATAAGCGCCTGCCGAAGCAGCCTGCCGACGATCCCGTGCCTGCGGTGCTCCGGCCAGGTGGCAACCGAAGCGATTCCTCCCATGGCCCAAACCTGGCCTTGGAGAAAAATCTGCAGCGGAATGATTCTCAGCTTCGCGGCCAGCCGGCCGTCGACAAAGCCTCCCCAAAATTCCTCCGGACGGCCAAGCTCCACTCTTTCCTGCTGCTCTTCCGGCTTCAGTTCATATTGAAAAGCAAACTGCGAAAGCAGGCTCTCCTGCGTTAATTCTTCCTTGGTCAATTGACGGATTTCTTCCATGACGCACCTCCAAGCAGATCTTAAATTAATATATCATGCGCTACAAGCATTGGACCATAAAAATGAGTGAATAGTCCTGCCTCTGCAAGAAAAACCCCCGTTCATCCCATTTTCTACAGTTTACCAATAAAAACAAAAATACAATTGCTGCTCTCAACCTATTGACATAATCCGACAAGAATCTATAGGCTCACGACCGTCAACAGCATGCAGATATGTCAAGGACAAAGCCCGTTCCATGGAAACAATTACCGCTAATCAGCCGCATTCGGCTTATGCTATGATCGGTCTATCAAACTAGTATTATCTGGGAGGGGTGATCACTTCATATACGCCATACCGCCGTTTCGATAACATTTTTTAATTTCAAAACTGACGGAGGTTGACTATTCTTGTTGAAAAAAAATAACCCGAATGGCACGAAAATTTTAAATAGGTAAAAATAAGTCCCCATCGTTTTTTTTCGATGGGGATTTCAGATTGAAAACAGGGCATGCAGGCATAAGTGGATCATTCGCGACAACTTTGGGTTTGAGTTTCCATCATCACCGGAATAAATATTCCCGTTTTACTATCGTCGAACAAACTCCTGCCTGCAATTCCGGTTTTCGGCATTGCGTCTCCCGAACCGCTCAGCACTTTGTCTCCAACCTCTAATCCCCAATACTGTGGGGGATTTCACCTTTCAAGCCCATTTTTTATTCCGCATCCCGTTTGATTCGCGCATATAAAAAGTCGACCACATGCTGCGCCTGCATCTGCCCCGACATGCCGTGCTTCTCGATGCCGTTCTTCATCTGCAGCAGACAGCCGGGGTTGCTGTGCAGCAAAATCGCGGCCTGCGTGTTCTTCACATGGACCATCTTGTGCTCGAGAATATCTCCGGCCATTTGCCGCTGCGTCAAATTATAGATGCCTGCAGAGCCGCAGCATTTATCCGCATCTTTCAGCTCTACAAAATCAACGTTTTCCACCGACTGAATCAAGCTGCGCGGCGCGCTTCCCGATTTCATCACATTGCGCAAATGACAGGAATCCTGATAGGAAACGGTGACCGGTTCTCCGCTTGGGTCGGCAAAAAGCGGCAATCTTCCTTTTTCCAGCAGCAGTCGGCTTACATCCATCACGCGCGATGCGAACCACACCGCATCGCCTGCGTATGCCGGATCGTCGTGCAGCAAATGGTCGTATTCGATTAACAGCGCACCGCAGCCGCCGGCATTGGAAACGATATAATCGACATTCGCTTCACGGAAGGCGGCAATATTGCTTCTCGCCAAAGCTTTGGCCTGTTCGCGCTCGCCGCTGTGCGCATGCAGGGCGCCGCAGCAGTTTTGCGCTTCGGGAATCACAACCTCGAAGCCCGCTTCGCTTAGCAGTTTTACGGTTTTTTCATTCGTTTCCGTAAACAGCACATCCATCACGCAGCCGCGAAACATGCCGACGGTTGCGATTTTCTCCCCTTTGGCAGGGATCAAGCTTCCCATCCGCTCCAGAACCCCATGAGGGGAAGCCGGCGGCAAAATCTTCTCCATCTCCCGCATCGACTTGGGAAACAGCTGCATGAGACCGAGCTTGTGAGTCAGGCTGCGCAAACCGGATTTTTGGTAGATTCGCAGCAGACGACCGAGCTTTTGCAGGCGGCTTTGATAGGGAAACACCCACTGAAAGGCCGCCTTTCTCGCCAGAGATACCCCTCCGCTGTGCGTTCTGTGATCTTCGATGACGTCCCGTGCCTGCTCCAGCAGCTGGCCGTACTTGACATCCGCGGGACAAGCAGGCTCGCAGGCCCTGCAGCCCAAGCATAGATCCAACTGCTTCTGAAAGCTTTCGTCAGGCTCCATCCAATCGTCGACAACGGCTTTCATCAAGGCGATTCTGCCGCGCGGCGAGGCTGCTTCCATGCCGGTTTCCTGAAAAGTGGGACAAGCCGGCTGGCAAAATCCGCAGCGCATGCAGTTGGTCAATTCGTCGTAGTTTAATGTCAGTTTCAATTTCTCCGCCAAAGGATTCGTTTTGTTCTTTTCCTTCGCGGGGCTTTGTACAGCTTCAGTCATGATGAATCACCAGCCTGCGTCTGGATTCCTTGGCGAACATTTTTCCCGGATTGAGGATGCCCAGCGGATCAAAGGCCAGCTTGATTCCCTTCATTACATCGATCCCGGCTTTTCCGACCTTCCATTCCAGGTATGGTGCCTTGACCTCTCCTACGCCATGCTCTCCGGTAATCGTGCCGCCCAAGCGGATCGCCGCCGCGAAGATTTCCGCAAAGGCGCTTTCCACCCTCTCGATTTCCTCATGATTTCTTGCATCCGTCGTGCAGGTCGGATGCAGATTGCCGTCCCCGGCATGGCCGAAGGTGCTGATCTGCAGCCCGTATTTACGCGCGATTTGATTGATTTCCAGCACCATCTCGGCGATTTGCGAGCGGGGTACGGTGGCGTCCTCGAGAATCGTCGTCGGACGGATGCGGGAAAGTGCGGTCAGAGCGCTTCTCCTGGCTGTCATCAGCTGCAGCCCCTCCTGAGTATCGGCGGCTACCTTGACCTGGGCCGCGCCTTCCTGCGCGCAAATTTGCGCAATCAGCTTCATATCGCGCTCGACGATCTGCTCATCGCCGTCCTGCTCGATCAGCAGCACCGCTTCCATATGTACGGGAAGGCCGATGCGGGCAAAATCCTCGACCACGCGAATCGTTGCATTATCCATAAATTCCAGCGTCGCGGGAATGATCCGCTGCTCGATGATTTTCGAAACCGAACGCGCCGCGGCATACAGATCCGTGTACATTGCAAGCATGGTTTTCTTATAGCGGGGAGCCGGAATCAGCTTCAGAATCGCTTCGGTAATCACGGCGAGCGTACCTTCCGAGCCGACCAGCAGCTTGGTCAGATCGTAGCCGGCCACATCCTTCATCAGCTTTCCGCCGGTGCGGATGATTTCACCCGAAGGCAAAACCGCCGTCAGTCCGATCACATAATCCTTGGTCGTGCCGTATTTCAATCCGCGCAAGCCTCCGGAGCACTCCGCGATATTGCCGCCGAGCGAGGAAATCGCCATGCTGCTCGGATCGGGGGGGTAAAACAAGCCAAGACTTTCCACCTCGGTGATGAAGGCTTTCGTATTCAAGCCCGGCTGAACGACCGCAATCAGGTTGTCGCGGTCAATCTCCAACAGCCGGTTCATGCGGTTCATCACAAGCACAAGCCCCCCCTCGGAGGGCACCGTTCCCCCGCTCAGGTTGGTTCCCGCTCCCCTGCTGACGACCGGGATGCGATGCTCGCTGCAAACCTGCATAATCCTGCTGACATCCTCGGTAGAGTCTGGATAAACAACGCCGTCGGGCAGCGCTTGAAGCATCGGTGTAGCATCGTAAGAATGGGACACGAGCGCTTCATTATCATCGCGAAAATAGCCGTCGCCGACAATTTCCAGCAGTTTTCTGCGAATGGATTGCTCCAGCATTGTCGTTAAACCTCCGTTATCGATAAAATAATATTAATCAGGTCATCTGATGACTTGAAATCTATTATATAATAGACTACTAGTAGTGTATAGAGACGGAGGAAACAAAAATGAGCTTTGATCCGATAAATTCGAAAAAAAATTATGAAATCGTGATGCAGCAAATCAAGGAAAAAATCGAATCGGGACAATTCATGCCGGGCGAGCGTCTGGAATCGGTGGTGGAGCTGTCCAAGCGCTTCGCGGTTGGACGTTCGACTGTACGCGAGGCCCTGAGCGCATTAAAGGCAATGGGCTGGGTGCAGATCAAGCAAGGCGGCGGCACCTTCGTCAGCACCGAGCTGCCGCAGGCCTCCCCCGCCCCGCTCGGAGACGCTTTGTCGCAAGCCGACTCGCTGCTCGAGCTGCTTGAGGTGCGGAAAATATTGGAGACCGGCTGCGCCGCGCTGGCTGCCGAAAAATGCAGCGAATCCGATCTGCGCGATCTGGAAGCGATAATTGACGATATGCTTCTGCATCTGCGCGACGATGCGCGCAGCGAGCAGCTTGACGTGCAGTTTCATCTCAAGGTTGCCGAAATCGCCCGCAACCTTGTGCTGCTGGAGATGATGAAAACCCTCTCCGCAAGACTTCACGATTCAATCAAAAGCTCCCGCGCATTGTGGTTTTACGGCGAGCGCGCTTCAGCGCAAAGACTGCTGGAGGAGCATTCCTCCATCGTCAAGGCAATCCGCCGCGGCGACCCCGCGGCAGCTTCGGAAACGATGCTGAACCATCTGCAAAAGGTGGAGAAGGTGCTGAAGAACTCGGGGGTGCGGGAATAAAGGAAAATGATTCACAAATTTTCCGCTATCCACTATTATTATAAGCATGGCACGATTGACTATGGTTGCCCGGCTTGGCACTTGGTTCGGTTAAGTTCGGAGGGGAATTACTGTTCCCTAGTTCGACTGCTTTCCGCCGAGGATGCAGGAATGTCCAGTCCGAACCTGACAGACCAAGAACCACCGTAGCATTTGCATAAAGGGAAGTTCTCCGACTTTCATGGTTCTAGGTCTCTCAGGTTCTCCCTTTTGCGTCGGAAAACATCCTCCGAACTTCATGAATAAAAACCGAGCCGTCTGCGGTCAAACGAAACAGAAAATACATAGCGGCCGTGCACGGGCGCAAAAATACAAGCATGATTTTTAAATAGGGAAGGTTATAAAATGTCCAGGAAAATCGCCATTCTATTGCTGTTGCTGCTGTTTGCCCTGCCCCTGCAAGCCGGCGCGGCGGCCAATCTGCTGCAAAACGGCGGCTTTGAAGCCGTTCAGGACGGCAAGCCGTCGTTGTGGGCCGAGAACAGCTTCCTGCAGGATTCCAAAGCGGCGCAATTCAGGCTTGTCAGCGGACAAGCCCATACGGGAAGCCGCTATATCGAAATAGAAAATGTGCAGGCCAATGATGCCAAATGGGTGCAGACCGTACAGGTGAAGCCGCGAACGGTTTACCGTCTGAGCGGCTGGGTCAAGGCCGATGGAATCGGCGACGGCCATACGGGTGCCAACCTGTCGATCCTGGACACCTTCGCCGTCTCCAAAGACGTTAAAGACACGCTCGGACAATGGCAGAAGCTGGAGCTTGTCGGCTATACGGACAGAAATCAGACAGAAATCCAAATTGCTGCCCGCTTGGGCGGTTATGGGAGCCTAAACACCGGAACCGCCGCTTTTGACGACATCAGTCTGGAGCCTTTAACGAATGTGCCGGCCGGTGCCGATTCCGTGCCGTTTTTTCATCAGGATTCCGGCACGATGGGGATCAACCATCCCGTTTATTCTGTGTCGATGATGCTTTGCGGGCTGCTCTATGCCGTCTTTTTCATGCTGGTGCTGACGTTCATGATCAAACGCAAACCGCCGGAAGCCGATACAGGCACAAGCTCGACCCGCTTGAGCCTGTATATCGTTCTTGGCGCGGCATTTGCGGTTCGGGTGTTTACCGCTCCGCTGATCCAAGGACATCCGATCGACTACACCGATTTTTTCCTCTGGGCAAAACAGGCATATTCGGCCGGCTTGGCTCATTTCTACGGCAATGGAATGTTTGCCGATTATCCGCCCGGCTATATTTATGTGCTTTACATCCTCGGACTCGTAATCCATGCCTTCTCGCTGGACATGACCTCGGCAGCCGGGATTATTTTGCTCAAGCTTCCCGCCATCGTCAGCGATATCGCGACGGCCGGTCTATTGTACATCTATGCCAAAAAACAACTGGGTGCCAGAACCGGACTCGCTTTGGCCATGCTGTACGCCTTCAACCCGGGCGTTTATCTCAATTCGACGCTGTGGGCGCAAATCGATTCCGTGTTTACCCTGGTCGTCCTGCTCATGATCGTCGAGCTTTACCGTGAACGATTGTCTCCAGCCTCCGTGCTGTTTGCCGCTGCCTTTCTGATCAAGCCGCAGGCGCTCATCTTCGCGCCGCTGTTCCTCTTTGCATACTGGAAAAAAAGCAGCTTGCCCGCGGTCCTCAAAAGTCTTGGATACGGAGCCGGCGTATTTGTGCTGGCCGTGCTGCCGTTTGCTCTTTTCAAGCCTCCCATGTGGATCGTCAGCCATTATGTGGCGATGTTCCAATCTTATCCGTATGCTTCTCTCAACGCCTTTAACCTTTACGCATGGCTGGGGGCCAACACGGTACCGCAGGAGCAGTCCTTTTTATTCCTTAGCTATAATGCTTGGGGAATGATTTTTACCGTTGCCACCGTAGCCTTTACAGCCTTTTTGTTCGCCGGCAACAAAGCAGCCTCAGGCTATTTTTATTTGGCTTTTCTGATTGTTTTTCTCGTGTTCAATTTGAAAACGGGGATGCATGAACGCTATGATTACGCGGCTGTCGCTTTAATCGCCGCCAGCTATATTTTCATGCGCGACAAGCGCCTGCTGTTTTTGTTCGCCGCCGTTTCCTTGGTCCATTTTGCCAACGTCGCCTATGTACTGCGGGACGCCTTGGACAAAAACTATTTTTTGGACCCGCATGACGGTTGGATGAAGTGGCTTTCACTGGCCGATCTGCTCCTGCTGGTTTACGCCTGCAAGCTTGGCTACGATCTTTTCGTGCGGCGGCGCGCTTACCCGCTCGCCATCTCCAAAGCGCTCTCCGGGCCGCTTTTCAAGCCTTTTGCGAGAATGGATCCGCGACAGACGGATACAGCGGACAGCCTTCTGCAGCCGCAGGAAAAACAGGCGATTTGGCAGCGCAGGGATTACCTGCTGATCTTCCTGCTTACGGCCGTTTATGCCGTAATCGCGCTCTATCACCTCGGCTCGTTTAAAGATCCGCAGACCTATTGGAAACCGGCAAACTTCGGCGAAAGCTTTACAGTCGATTTCGGGCAAGTACGAAACGTTCGCGAAATCAAATGGTTTGCCGGTCTGGGCGAAGGCGAGTATGCGCTCGAGCAGTCCGACGACAAGCTCAACTGGAAGCCCGTCACCCATCTGGAGCAAACGTATCAAACCGTCTTTGCCTGGCAGGAAACGCCGCTCGACATCACCGCCCGCTACGTTCGCTTTAGTGTGGAGAAGACGCAGGGCACGCTGCATGAAATCGGATTTTTCGGAGACAAACTGAAAAAGCCTTACGCGGTCAAGGTCACCTCTCCTGAGCCTGCAAGCGCCGGCAGCAAGAGCAGCGTGCAGCATCTGTTCGACGAGCAAAGCGTGATTCCGGAGCACCCCTCCTACATGAACAGCACTTATTTCGACGAAATTTATCACGCCCGCACCGCCTATGAGCATCTGCACAGAATAGAGCCTTATGAAAATACGCATCCTCCGCTGGGCAAAATTTTCATTTCCGCGGGCATCGCCCTGTTCGGGCTTGATCCCTTCGGCTGGCGGATTGTCGGCACGCTGTTCGGCATTGCCATGGTGCCGATCATGTACATGTTCGGAATGAGGCTGTTTAAGCGAAGCTCGTTCGCTTTTATTACCGCTTTTCTATTTACTTTCGATTTCATGCACTTTGCCCAAACCCGCATCGCCACGATCGATGTGTACGGCACGTTTTTCATAATCCTGATGTACTACAGCATGTATCGCTACTATACGATGAATTTTTTCCGCGACGGATTGAGGAAGACATGGATTCCCCTGGCTTTCTCAGGCCTGTTCTTCGGTCTGGGCTCGGCCAGCAAATGGATCGGCGTTTATGCGGGCGCAGGCTTGGCCGTGCTGTTCTTCCACAGCATCCGGAAACGGATGAAGGAATATAAAGCCGCCCAAAAAGAGCTGGCCTCGGAGAGTGAGCGTTCTGAAGCAGACAAGGAACAATTGGAGGCGATCGTTCGCAGGTTCCCCTCCTACACCATCAAGACGATTTTATGGTGCGGTTTGTTTTTTATCCCGATTCCCGTTATCATTTATATCGCCTCTTATATTCCTTTCATGCTGGTGCCCGGTCCCGGGCACGGATTGATCGATGTGCTCAAGGAACAGAAGCATATGTACGAATACCATAAAAACCTTGTGGCCACGCACCCGTTCAGCTCACAATGGTGGGAATGGCCGATCATGTTCAAGCCGATCTGGTATTTCGCCGGCAAATATATGGCGCTCGGCAAATCCTCCGATATTGTTTCGATGGGAAATCCCGCCGTCTGGTGGCCGGGCATTGCCACCCTGCTGGCAACGATCTGGATCGGGATCAAAAAACGCGACAGGCTGGCGCTTTTTATCGTGATCGGTTTTGCTTCCCAATATTTGCCCTGGGTCGGGGTGCCGCGGCTCACTTTTATCTATCACTATTTCGCATCCGTACCGTTTGTCGTATTGTCGATCGTCTATGTATTGAAAGCATTCCACGACCAAGTGACGGACAAAAAGCTGTACCGGATCGTTGCGGAAAGCTATTTGTTTATCGTGCTGCTGCTGTTCGTGATGTTCTATCCGATCCTCTCCGGGCTTGTAGTCGACAAGTGGTACGTGGAAACGTTCCTGCGCTGGTTCCCGCAGTGGTATTTCTATTCTTAGGTGGCAGTCCAAGGAGGCTCAAGGCTATGAACGCCGTCAGATATTCCGTCGTAGTTCCGGTTTACAATGAGGAAGCATGCATCGAAGAAACTTACCGCAGGCTCAGCGGGGTGATGGAGCGTACGCAGGAGAGGTATGAGCTTGTATTCGTCAATGACGGAAGCAGAGACCGCTCCGCCGAGCGCATAGCAGCACTCTGCAATGCGGACCCGCACTGCAAGCTGGTTGATTTCTCCCGCAACTTCGGTCATCAGATAGCCGTCACCGCCGGGCTGCAGCACAGCGAAGGACAAGCCGTAGCGGTCATTGACGCCGACCTGCAGGACCCGCCGGAAGTGATTCTGGAAATGATCGCGAAATGGAAGGAAGGCTATGACGTCGTTTATGGCAAGCGCCTCAAGCGGCAAGGAGAAACCTGGTTCAAGAAAACGACCGCATCGCTCTTCTATCGTCTGCTGCGCTCCATGACCAATGTCGAAATTCCTCTGGATACAGGCGATTTTCGTCTGATGGACCGCAAGGTGGTCGATGTGATCAACGACCTGAGCGAGCAAAACCGCTTTCTCCGCGGGCTTGTCAGTTGGGTCGGATTCCGCCAAGCCGCAGTCGAATATGTGCGTGATGAACGCTACGCAGGGGAAACCAAATACCCCTTCAAGAAAATGCTCAAATTTGCCCTGGACGGCATTACTTCGTTTTCCATCAAACCCTTGAAGATCGCCTCTTATTTAGGCTTTCTGCTTTCTTTCTTCAGCTTCGTGTATTTGATTGTCGTTTTGTATCAAAAGCTGTTCACCAGCGACACCGTTGCCGGATGGGCTTCCACGCTTGCCGTCAATTTGCTGTTCAACGGGATCACTCTGATGCTTCTCGGCATCATGGGCGAATACATCGGCAGAATTTACGACGAAACAAAACGGCGTCCCTTGTACGTGATTAAAAACAAAGTGGGGTTTAAGCATGAAGAAGCTTCTCGCCAGCCTCGAAGCGAATAAACTTTTCCTGCAGCGATTTATCAAATTCAACCTCGTCGGAATGGTGAACACGCTGGTGGATGTCATCGTGTTTACCGTGCTCGATGCGCTTGGGCTGTATTTCGCCTTCGCCCAGGTCATCTCCTACAGCGTGGGAATTTTAAACAGCTTCTTGCTCAACAAGCATTGGACTTTCCTGCATAAGCGAACTTCCTCGGGCAAGGAAATGGCCGCTTTCGTTGTGATCAACCTGCTTTCCCTCGCCGCTTCCCTGCTGCTGATCTATACGCTGCACCGCTTCCTCGCGCTGCCTGTACTGGCCAGCAAGCTGGTCGCCACCGGATTCACCCTGCTGCTCAATTATTACGGCTACAAGCGGTGGGTGTTTCCGCAGCCGCGGACACAGCCACAGCCGCACTCCCAATCCCAACCGCAGACCCTGCCAAGAAAGCGTCCGCAGTAAAAGGTATACACTTATTTAAACTATGCACATCGCACAATGTTGCGAATGGGGCCAGGCGGACCGAGAGGTCGTTATCGACTGCTAGATTGTAATAATATGCAAGTTATGACAGCAATAAAGGAACCCATGTCCGCACAACTCCAGATCTGCTCTTCTGAACAAGCATAGCGAAAGGATGGATTGGCCATTAAAATACAATTTGAAAAGCTGCCCGATTGTGAGCAGCTCTGTTAGTCTTTTATTTGTTCAATAGCACTTTATACTGCTTGATTGCATTGAAATGCATGCCTTCGTGATACAACGAGAAGTTGACAAATTCCCCGATATTTTCAAGTGTCATTCCGCTTGATGTTGTATAGGGATTTGGAGATTTTTCGTTCATCCGATCCTTTAATGATTGTTCGATACGATACGGCTGCTCTTGCAGCATCTCTTTGATTTCCGCTAAAGCAGGAGGATTTTCCGGCCAGTCGAGCGGCGTTGAACCCGGGCCGAACCAAGCCATAAACGTTTTCGGAAGCTGCGTATCAAAACCGTGAATTTGAAATGCAAACCTTTCTTGGACCAAATAAATGTGCCCTGCCTGCCACAAAATATGATTTCGAAATTTCTCCGGTATGGCCAAAGCCATGTTTTCCGACACCCCGTCAAGCGTCTTGAGTGTTTGATTGCGGATAAATTGCATCTGTTTGAAAATGTACGTATTCATTTGCCCTGCTCCTTTATTGTGTTTTTTGGTTCCTTTCTTTACTGACTGTTTATTTAGACTATAGCCTGTTGAACATAATTTCTACAACAAAAAAATTATAATTAGAAAAGACATCCGTTCATTCAGGCTATGAGTTTTAACCTATGCATGACTTTCAGATTGCCAAAAAAAGAGAGGAGAGTTCCGATTGAGATGACTCGAATCGGAACTCTCCCCTCCTTAGCTTCATAAATCCGAGGAAGCAGCAAATCAAGGGCGGCGTGCGATTTTGGGAATCGATACATGCACGCCCTGCTTCTCATCCACGACCTGTGTAATGGAAAAATCTGCGGAGACACTGAGAAAAGAATAGGCGTCATTCCGGGACAACCCGTAATGCTCCTGCAAAAATTCAAGCATTTCCAATGCTGCTTGTCTTGCAGCCGCATTTAAATCCGGATCAAACGCATGCGTGACCCATGAGCTTGGAGTTTCCAATACAGGCGAGCCATAAGAAATATCCTTCCTGACACGGACTTGGATCAGACAGTTTAATGAACCTTCTACGGCCGTACCGCTTAGCTCACTGTCTCCTTGTGCGAAATGGCCGTCTCCCAAAGACAGCAGCGCCCCCTCAACTCCGACAGGATAATACATCGTCGAGCCGCTGCCTATGCGCCAATTATCGATATTGCCCCCATGCTGTCCGGGCGGAACCGAACTGAACCGTCCTGCATGGGCAGGCGCAACGCCCATCGTGCCAAGATGCAGCCTTACCGGAATTTGCATGCCTGAAAGCGCAGGAACGCGTTCAACCTCGTGCGGATCCAGCACTCTTCCGGCTGTATCGTATTTCCCCGGATAATCATAGGCGAATTTGGCAGTAAGCCATTGACAAGAAGAGTCTATTTCATATATCGTCACGCGTTCTTTCTCGTTGAATTCTTTGTATAAATATCCCCAATTGGCAAGCAAATTGGAGCCATATGAATTACGCGGCGTCAGCTGCAGGATTTGTACTTCCAGCGTATCCCCCGGCATCGCGTCTTTCACATAGATCGGTCCTGTGAGGATGTGCGGTCCCGGACTTCTCGTCTCCTGAGGAATATTTTCATATATTTCTTTGATTCCCTCATCCATCATCAATTCCGCGGCATCGCCCGCTTGATGGGTTATGGTTTCCACGAATACAATGTCGCCGGAGTTAATCGACAGCACAGGCTCGATCGATTGGTCGAAATATCCCCAATGTACGGTTTTGGAAGTGGCTTTTAATGTGTGAACCGCTTTGTCCTGCAAAGCGGCATTCAGTGAATGGATTGCACTCATGCCCAGCACCTCGCTTCAGTTTTGTGATTTCGTATAGGCGATTAAATCCACCTCTACATCAGCCCCGCCGGCCAAGCCGCTTACAGCCACACAAGTGCGTGCAGGGAGCGCTTTTTGTACATATTGATAATAAACGTCATTTACCGCTTCGAAATCCCGCATATCCGTAATAAAAACACGTACGGACACAACATCTTGAAACGAGCTGTTGCAGACGGCCAAAACGATTTTCAGGTTTTCCATGACTCTTGCGGCTTGTTCCGCAGCGCTTCCCCTGACATATTGATTGGTTTCGGGATCTATCGGCATTTGTCCGGTAACAAACAGAAAATCACCGGCACGGCAAGCATGAGAGTAAGGCGCTACTGCAGCTGGTGCGTCTTGAACAAGAATACGTTCGATCATGTGTGAACCCTCCTACTTTAAAAATGAATGAAGACTGAAAACTCGCCGCTTTGGGTAACCAAATAAAACAATAAGCCGAAAAATAAAATAATCGAAAGCCTGATCATTCCCACATGCTTGGGACGACGAACGCTATGGCGAAATACTCTTTTGGGATATATGCCAAAGCCTCTTGATTCCATGGATAACGCAGTCGTAAATCCTCTTCTGAGAGAACGCATAACCACCGGGATGGCAAACAATTTTATGCCCCGCAAGCTCAATCTGCGATAGCCCACGCCTCTGATTCGAAGCGCATAATCCCGCATTCTCGCTTCATAGCCGACAATCGGCACATAAACCAAAGCCAAGAAACTGGACCATGCAAATTTGTAAGGCGCACGCAGTTCTTCTACAAAAGACTGCACCAATTCCCTCGGATGCGTCGTCCATAACAGCAGCAGCGATGCTATGCATATGACGGTTCCGCGCGCCGCGACCTTTAAACCGTAATTGAGCCCATACGTCGAATAATGGAAGGTGTGTCCGAATAGTACCAACGTTCCCGTTTGTCCTTGAATGCCGATAAGTCCTTTTTGCAGTTCAAAGAATATAGGCGGAAACAAAATGAATGGAAGCCAAAGCAGAGCCAGTAGCTTCCAAGGCTGGATAAACACCTTGAATCCAACTCCGGAAAAGGGCGCAATCAATAACAGCCCCGCAAGAAGATACAGGTTATACAAGGGTGACGCTCCAATGGCAAAAAGGATTACCCCGCCCAGCGCGATCAGCTTTGTAAGTGGGTCCAAATGATGCAGCAGGGATTTTCCCGGTAAATAGCCAAGCTTGAATTCACCCGTCATCGCTCATGCCTCCTTTTCATAACGGCAATCTTGCTCATCTAAGAATGCGTAACGCAAAGGCAGTTCAAGACCATAGGACGACAATAGCTCCTCGTCCTGAAATAATTCTTTCGGGGTTCCGTCAAACACCATTTCCCCATTTCGCATAATCAAGGTGCGGGTAGCGATTCTGTCGACCAACCCCATATCATGCGTGATGATAAATATGGTTTTGCCTTTGTCATGAAGCTGGATCAGATCCTCTTCAATCTTGGTCCGGTAACGTGCATCTTGACCATATGTCGGTTCATCCAATATTAAAATTTCCGGTTCATGGATGGTTGCGCTTTTGACGCTGAGTCTGCGTTTTTCTCCGCCGCTTAATTCATAAGGGTGTCTTTGCGGATCGTTCAGCCCCAGATGAATCAACTCCTTTTTAACGATTGGAACGTTTGAATCGTCAAGCCCATGCATGACCTCCTCCATGATCGTCTCGTAAAGAAACTGGTGCTCGGGATATTGGAACACGTATCCGACTTTTGTATTCATTTTATTTTGTTTCGCCCTCTTGAAAGTTACCGGCTCGCCAAAGATTTCAATATTTCCCTTATACGGACGAATCGCTCCCGCGATGGATAACGCCAATGTGGATTTGCCAGAACCGTTAAAGCCCAGCAAGGCCACAATTTCTCCGGAATAAACCTCAAAGTTGATATCTTTTACAACCACGTTTTTACCAAAAGCAATGGCAAGATCGCTGACACGTAATGCTGTGGTTTCATTCGTTGTTTTGGGTTTAAGATCAACCCGGCTTTGCATACGGGGGAAAACCGCTTTATGCTTATACACCATGTCTTGGGCTTCTGCCACGGAAAGGGGCGCATTTCCCATGGATTCACCGAGTATGTCGTAAGCCCAATTCACATAAAAGGGAAGCTCGAGACCCAATTTTCTGAATAGAGGCACATCCGCAAGCACCTCGCGCATCGGTCCGTCCTTGATAAATCGACCTTCATCAATAATCACGATACGTTGGAACAAATGGCTGAATGCAGAAAAATCATGCGCGGTCATGATCACGGAAGATCGTTTTTCAGCAACCAAGTCTCCAATCATTTGACTGATTTCTTTTACGCCGTTAGGATCCAAATTGCTAATCGGTTCGTCCAGCACGACAATATCCGGTTCTCTCACCAATGCGCAGGCGATCGCCAGTCTCTGCTGCTGGCCGCCGGAAAGCGCATATACCTCTCTTTCCCGCAGATCATCCATCCTGGTTTTCTGGATAATGTCGTCCACTCTTTGATTAATTTCACTTTGCGGGACTCTGAAATTTTCCAAGGCAAAGGCGATTTCGTCTTCTACCGTCAAACAAGTGAGCTGACTTTCGGGATTTTGTAAAACGGTAGCTACGGCATGGGAAAAATCCCCTATTTTGGTTTTGGAGGAATCTTCCCCGCGGAGCAGGATCGATCCTTCCAATTTCCCAGGAATAATCCGCGGAATAAAGCCCGCCAAAGCCATCAAAAAGGTGCTTTTCCCGGCACCGCTCGGACCGAGTACCAAGATGCTCTCTCCCTTGCTGACAGAAAAAGAAATATTTTTAATGATAGGTTCTTGGTCAGGTTCATATCGAAGCGACACATCTTCAAATTGAAGTATGGGTTCTTGATTTGTGTTCAACGTTCATCCCCTCCCGCTCCTATTTTTAATCTGTTTTATAGTTTTACCGTGCTCTCATCTCTGCCGTTTACCCAAATTTGTTTAATCGCCCTGCTGCGTTCCAAGCCTTTGTAAATCTGCATTTGTCCGACAGCGATCAAAGCGCCGGTAACAAAGCTCGCACCCACATAAGCCCAAAGATAACCCAACAAGACGGAGCCGAATAAAGGAGCAACACCCAAATAAATATAAAAGATTCCGTCTACAAGGAAATGACACAAAGCTCCGACAACAAACCACTTCCAAAATGAATTGCTATATCCTTTGAATAAAGCGGTAGTAAACCAAATTAACGGACCGCCGATCGCATAGGCCTGAAGCGCAATAAAACCAAAAGCATCGCCCGTCAACAACCGCATCGACGCTTGCACCAGCATGGCAACCAAGATGACAAGCCCGCTTTTTCGGATCGGATATCCAAGCGTCAATAAAATATACAAAATCGCAAGGAGAAATGCCGCAAAAAACAATCCGATCGGCCCCATGCTTTGCGCCACGCTGTTGATCAGAGGAGAACCCGCAAGCATGTAAGCCCAAGCCACTACACCCGTAATCACCGCAACCACCAAATCAATCGCTTTAAATCCCGTCAAATCTGCTTTAAGGTTTTTTAAAAACATTCATTTCTCACTCCTTTATTATTTTTTTAAAACTGCATTCAATTCATATGTTACTTTTTATGACATATAAATTACTTAAACCTATTTTATACATAAATAAACCATAAATCAATATACAATTTCGAAATGTACATAAATATATTATTTTAATTAAATAAATTAACATTTTTAAAGTTATATATTTATATTATGAACAATAATACAGTTTTGTTCATTCTCAAATTCGTATATTTTATTTTTAACACCAACTTTAATTCGTTATTAATTAACTTTATATGTTATTTTTATGTGATTCAAAGCAGAATTATATTCTAGAACAAATTATTTATGTTATATTATATAACACAAAAAAACCAGACAATTACTGTTCTGGTTTTTGAGTTCCTGCTTATTCATCCAGCATGCTTATTCAAGCTTTCGAGGCTGCCGGCCGTTCGGCGTAATCCTGCATTTGCCGCTCTATCTCCTCCAGCCGCACATGCTTATGTATTATGCTCGTCCCAAAGCTCGGGCTGTTTCTCTTTTTTAGCCGCAAAGCTTGTTCCCGGCTCCAAAACAGATGCCCTTTTTTGACCCGGATTCCGTTCAGCAGCTCCCGGCGCAGTTTCATGCCCCATGCGGGCAAAAATCCGGCACAGCTCCGCCGCGATCATGCTTTTGCACACTTCGGACGCCGTGCCCTGAATCATGAGCAGCTTTGAGCACGCTTCTTCGCCCTCCTTGTTCGTTCATCCCCGGAAATTTACGATAATCAGCAGCAGCGTGCCCAGAATGGCGGCCGCCGTCGATGTCGCTGTCATTAAACGTACGGACAGCCTGATATCATTCGCTTCGATCGGCCGCAGGGCATCTCCCAAGTATGCCCGCATCGAAGGCCGGCCTTGATACGTATTCAGCCCGCCGAGCCGGATGCCGATCGCGCCGGCCGCCCCCGCCTCGGTCCAGCCGCTGTTCGGACTCGGATGTTTGCGCGCGTCGCGGAGCATCATCCGCCACGCGCGTTTGCCGTCCAAGCCGCAGGTGCGGGAAACAAGGACCAGCAGAAGACCGGCGATGCGCGCCGGCACATAGTTGGCCAGATCGTCCAAGCGGGCCGAAGCCCAGCCGAAATGCTCGTATTTCTCGTTTTTGTAGCCCACCATAGAGTCCAGCGTATTGATCGCGCGATAGGCCATCGCCAGCGGGGGACCTGCGATAAAGGCATAGAACAGCGGAGCGACGACCGCATCGACGATATTCTCGGCTACGGTTTCCACCGCGCCCCGGGAAATTTCAGCTTCGTCCAGATGCTCCGTATCGCGGCCCACGATCATCGCCAGCGCGCTTCTCGCCGCCGCCAAATCGCCTTTGCCAAGCGGCTGCAGCACGCTTCTTCCCGCTTCGGCCAAGCCTTTGGCGGCGATTGTCGTCGAGATCATCCAAGCACCCGCCGCCCACTGCAGCAGCGGGTGAATCCGGCCGAGCAGCGCGAGCATTAGCCAGACCGCGATGTAGCTGCCTCCGGCCAGCACGATCGGCAGCAGCAGTCCCGAGAGGCGGGCCGCTGTCTTGCCGTGCGCCTGCCTGCACAGCTTTCTTTCCAACCATGCAACAGCTTTGCCCATCAGCATCACCGGATGGGGCAGGCGCGCCGGATCGCCGACAAGCCGGTCGAGCGCATATGCCGCAGCCGTCTGCAGTGCCTGCAGCAGCATCAAGCTTCCCGCCCTTCACTGCCCGCCGATTCAAGCACGGAAGCATAGACCAGCCGGCCGATGGCATTGCCGATTTGTGTTGCCGCACCGGCATAGCGGTGTGTACCTCCAATTCCTCCCGGACGGACTGCTACGAGAACCGAATCGGTCGAGGTTCCTGTAGCGGGCCTGTCCCATTCATCGCGGATATTCAGATCATGCAGCGCCGCCGTCTTCGCTTCGGTGATCGTGATCACGGCATTGGTCATTGCTGCTGGCGTCATGCTGCCGGCAACGAGCAGGACGATATTGATCGTATCCGCACGGTAAGAGGAGAACGTCGGCCTGGCGGTTCCCGTTCGCACGGCGTTACCCGTACCGGCCGTCACACAGCAGAGCAGGCCGAATTCATCCTCCCATGCTTCATGCAGCGAAGCCCGTCTAAGATCGGCCGCCGTCAGCATTCCCGTCGTCCGCTGCGGATGATAGCCGCATTCCGCCAGCCAGCGGCTCAAGTCCTGCTCGGGATCGACGCAGTCGAAGCTGAGCGGGACGCTCCAATTGGTGAAGGCATCATGCTCCCTGAAGCCCCCGCCCCAAACTGCGCTGCTCAGCGTAAGGCACGGTTTCCCGCTGCGGATCGAGAGGTGGCGCTCATGCAGGGTTACCTGCAGATCCGACCATCCCTCGGAGTGATATTCGCTTCCCTTTAAAAAAGGCTGGGCCATTGCGCGCATTTCCTTTCCTTATGATTCATTTGTAGATGCCAAGCAAGTGTGTATGGGCCAACGCAAGCATGGCGAGCAGCATCACAAGCTCCGTCCACTCCACCAGTGCGCCGTAGCCGTCTCCGTTCAGCCCGCCCAGCTTGCCGGAGAGGTATCGGGCCAATCCATAAGCGCACAAAAGGCTGAACCCCCATGCACCGACGCCTGACCAGCCCGACACGGTGTATGCGGCGGAAAGGCTGAGCAATGCTGCAAAAGCGGCATGCCGATGGGTGATGCCCTCGCGAAGTCCGCTTCCCAATCCATTTTCGGACAGATAAGGCCAATACAGGATCGCGGCAACAAGAAACGAACGGGCGGTCAGCGCCGGCAGAAGCAGTGAAGCAAGCATCCGTTGTGCAATCAGATCATGCAGCAGCGCCGCCTTTGCCAGCAGCAGTACAACCGCCGCAACCACGCCCATCGCTCCCGTCCGGCTGTCCTTGAGGATCGCCAGCATCTGCTCGCGGCTGCGGCTGCTGCCAATTGCGTCGGCCATATCGATCCAGCCGTCGAGATGCAGCCCGCCGGTGATGAACACCCACAGCGCCAGCGTCAGCACGGCGCTCACAAGCGGGGAAAAAACAAGCGTAAGCAAGCTGACGGCTGCATAAAGCACAGCACCGACGAGCAATCCGACAAGCGGATAGTACGCCGGACTTTTGCGCCAGGCCGCGAGGTCGTCGACGGGAGGGGCGGGGATGCGCGTCAGAAAACGGACTGCCGAGAAAAAGGCCTTCATCCCTTGATTCTCCACGGGATGCCCGACAGCACCGCATAAACTTCCTGCGCATGGGCAGCGGCGATCTGATTGGCTTCTCCAAGCACATCCTGATATATCCTGCCGAGCGGCGACATCGCCACGCCTCCCCAGCCGCTTTCACTGCTGACAATGACAGCTTCGATTTGTTTTTCGTGAGCCGCCTGCAGCCAAGCTTCCCATTCGCGCAAAACGGAAGCGGTCTCAAGAGCGGACTGTCCGCGATCGGCAGGATCGATCGTTAGAAGCCGGTTGCTGATCCATCCCGACAAACAGTCCAAGAGCAGCACGGAGCCGTCAGAGAAATCCGCCGGCTGCGGAAGCTCGCTTGCCGCTTCGATCAGCCTCCAATGCGCCGGCCTGCGCTGCTGATGGCGCGTGATTCTCTCCTCCATCTCCTCATCCCCGGCGGACAAGGTGGCAATATAAGCAACTTTTCCTATATTCGGCTTGTCCGCCCGCAGCAGCGCGACTTCCAGCTGCAGCACGAGATCCTCCGCAAAGGCGCTTTTCCCCGAGCGTACGCCGCCCGTTACAAGCTTGATCACGCCCGATCCTCCCCCTTTTCCACGAAGCTGTCAAAGCCCAACTCCGTCATTTTTTGCAGCAGCCGTTCGTTATCCTCCCGTGATTTGACCGCCAGCCGGATATCACGATCGCTTAAGCCTGGATACATCGAGCAGTCACGAACGAGAAAACCGTTTTCTCCAAGCTTGCGCTGTACCGTGGCAGCATTGAGACCCACGGGTGCGCGCAGCAGCAAATAGTTCGCCTGCGAGGGCCAGACTTGCCAGCCTGCGAACCCGGAAAGCCGGCTCAGCATGTACTCCCGCTCCTTGCGGATGTATTCCCTCGTCTGCCGCTCGTAGGCCGCTTCCCGCAAACAAGCCGTGCCCGCATGCAGGGCAAGCCGGTTGACGCTCCATGACACCTGCTTGCCTTTCATCCGCGCGATGTTCTCCGTCCGGGATACCGCATAGCCTAGGCGCAATCCGGGAATGGCATAAAATTTCGTCATGGAGCGGATCAAGACAACTTTGCCGTACACATCCAGCCGATCAATCAAGGAAACCTGCTCCTGCTCGGGCAGAAAATCAAGAAACGCTTCATCGACCAGCAAATAACAGCCGCGCAGTTCACATGCTTCCGCAGCGGCTTCCAGCAGCTCAAGCGGGAACAACGTTCCCGTAGGATTGTTCGGATGGCCGATAAAAATCAGATCGCATTTTTCCGCCAAATCCAGCAAAT
The DNA here is from genome assembly GCA_964514665.1 of uncultured Caryophanales bacterium. Lineage (GTDB taxonomy): Bacteria > Bacillota > Bacilli > Paenibacillales > KCTC-25726 > CAZESH01. The sequence goes on along the minus strand of CAZESH010000025.1, from coordinate 404 downwards.
CCTCCCGCAGCGGAAGGAAATCCGAGCTTTCTTCGGCATAAACGGCTTCAACGCTTGCTCCGAATTGTACCGCGAGCTGCGTATATTCGGAAAAACAAGGGTATACAACGCCCACCATTTTCGGTGCAAAGGCGAGTATCGCCAGCGCCATGCATTCGGCGGCGCCATTGCCGGCCAAGATCATCTCCGGATCAACCCCGATCCTGGAAGCGACGGCGCTGCGGAATTCGCGCTGGGCCGGATCGGGGTAGCGGGTCACAAGCAGCGGCTCCTCCCTCAGCAGCCGGATAACCGACTCCGGGGGACCGAGCGGATTGATGTTGGCGCTGAAATCGTTCAATTGTCCGGGGTCTACGCCGAAAAGCGCCCCCGCCGTCAGCGTATCCCCGCCGTGACCGTATTTC
>CAZESH010000024.1:0-25583 GCA_964514665.1 uncultured Caryophanales bacterium | reverse complement strand
GATGTACTCTTCAATGTTTTCAACCTCTTCTCCCATCGCCAGGCGATACAGGATCCAGGGGAAATCCACACCGCAGCGGATCGCCAAATGGGTCGAGCTCCAAAACCGCGGATTGATCTCCATCAATTTGGGCTTCCCGCTGCGGCGATCGATCAGAAATTCGATATCGGCTACTCCGAACCAGGGAAGCTTGTCCATCAGCTTGACCGCATAATCGAGCAATTCGGGATAAACGACGCTTTCATGAACCGTGCTCGGGCCTCTGCCGATCGGATAATTCCGCACTTGCCTTTGTACGAAGGAAGCCTTTAAGCGGTGATCGCCGTCATAGCAAACACAAACATCGTATTTCGGTCCCGGTGCGATATATTCCTGAATGATCGGCCTGGGATATTCGCGGTGCACGGAAGCATAGATTTCGACCAGTTCATTTGCCGAATGAACGAACCGTATGCCGCGGGAACCCGAGCTGTGCCGGGGCTTGATCACAAGCGGATACTGCAGCGCCTCGATTTGCCGGCGAACCGTCTCCTCCATGAGATCATCCGGCGTTTCAGGCTGTACGGTAAGCGGACAAGGAACACCGGCCGCTTCGGCAGCCTTCATCGTTTCACCCTTATCCGCGGCTATTTGATGGCTGGCTGCAGGCGTAAGCGGAACCTTGCAAACCGCCTCCAACTCTTGGCGATAACGCATCGCCACATCCATCGTATCGTCGGCCATGATAAACAGCGCGTCGCAGCGCTCGCGCTTCAAGGTCGCAAGCAGCCAGGCGACAAAACGTTCCGGATATTGCTGCGGATCGGGATAGGTCAACGCCTTGGCGCAGTATTTGGAGAACCGGCTCGGGAACATCACGCTTTTGTCCGCAACAATGACGCGGAGGCCGCGGGAGCCCAGCGAGCGAACCACGGCGAGCGTTTCCGTGAGCATTCCGTTCGTACATAACACCGTCGCCATACCATCACCCCATGATTGTCGTTTTACGATCCCCAAATTTGCTGCTGAATCTCTTCGCGGCTTTCTTCCGTGTGAATATGATAGATCCGCAAATGCGGCCCGTCATAGAAAATCTCCAATTTCCCGTGTGCTTTTTCATACTTGGCAATCCATTGTTTCAGACCGGCCATGTCCAGTTCCTGCTGCTTGTATTCGGGCTCCAATAAAGCATAGACGACGTTCTCTTTACTGACGCGAAAAATGTCTTTGTGCTCGTAAAGGAAAATTTCATGGGCGATTTCCTCATCCGTTTTCGATTTGCCGTATTGGGTCAATGCAGGCAGCACCGGATCGTATTGAGACATAAATTGTTCAGTCATCATAAAATTCCCGGTGCCCAATGCCAGATCATAGCCTCTTTGCTGCGATGAAACGATCATCCAGGTTTTCGGCCGGTACAAATGGCTGATCCGCAAGTACTGGTCGACGTCATCCTCCCGCTGCAGCTTGTAGGGAACGATCGGCTGCGGGGGAGACACATAAAAGCCTGCCGCCAAGAAAAGGGTTAGAAATGAAAAGGCGAGCACTTCCTTGGAACTGACATATCGAAAGGCGTCAAATAAAAGACTGGCGCCGATACCGAGGCCAAACGGGATGACGAGCACCCAGATGTCCGCGGAGCGGGTGGCAATTAGTTCACTGCCGGTAAAATGGGCGCCTGCATAATAAATCATGAACATGGATCCGCCAAAGAGAGCTGTGAACATATACACTTGGCCTTTATCGCCGGTCCGTCTCCATTTCCAAGCAATGAGTGCAGCGAGGAATACGAGCGCAACCAAGACCAGGGTAATCTTGTCCCAAAGACTCACGGAGGAAAAGCCGTAACTTGGCTGAGTGGTGGTTACATAACTAAAGGCAGCCTGGTTGAAGGGAATCTTCATCAGCAGACCGATGCCATAGGGCAGCAGTGAAACGAGCACTGCGCCGAGCGATACGGCAGCGGTCCGGAGTGCGCTGCTCAGCGTTTGGCGAAAGCCGGTCAACAAGAAGACGGTCAGCAGCACGCCTACCCCCAAACCGGCGAGCGCGAAAGCGACCGTATGCACCAGACCGGATACGGCAGTGCCGGCGAATGCGGTCCAAAGATCGGCTCTCTTGCCTTCTTTCAGGTAGCGATAAAAGAAATAAAGCGCAGGCAGGACGAAGATAAAGGCAAATTCCTGCGAATTGGTCGCGGCCTGTCTTTCCCATCCGCCGCCAAGCAAATATTGTCCGAACAGCCCGTAAACGGCGGAGGCGACCAGACCGGCCCAGCGGTTGCCAGAAAAACGAGAGACGGCATAGTACAGCGAGAGAACAATAAACGTGGAATTGAGCGGTCCGGCATATTTCAGGATGTAGATCGCATCGATAAATGCAAATTTATGCAGGCTGTCGAGGTAAATATGCGAGCCCAGCGGATAAATGCCGTCATTGAAAAGGATGCGGCCGTCGATATATTTCATCCAGGCAAGGGTGACATATCCATCCGACATTGCGGGGACAAGGCTGTGAAATGAATCGTAGAAGCGGATAAACGCGGAAATGCCGAATACGGCGGTAAATGCAGCCAGAAACAGCCAGGAAGCAGGCTCGAAAAGATGCTTGGAGACCATGGCCCTGGTTTTGGCGGCATAACGGGAAATGATAGTTTGGGTTGAGCGGATGACAGATTGGCGGCTTTCCGTCCAATCGAAGAAGAAAACAGCCCATTTCTGCAGCCTCAGGCTCTTTTCCGAGGCGCTTTTGGTAGACCAGGAATTCCAGCCGGCCAAAATAAAAAGCACGGTTAGGATGGAGATAACTTCCCATAATTTAATGATGACCAGGGCATAGCCAAGCAGAATCATCAGAAAAACCATGCGCATGTAGTTGGCCGCAAGCTTGTCCAGTCCGGATAATCCGTCTGTCGCACGGAAAATCAGACGCGGAAGAAGCATGTACAAAAAAATAAAAGCGAATGAAAACTGTGAAAACGTGGCGATTTGATTGAACAAGTCATTATACAAGGCAACCTCATCCTGTTTGATCCCGTTTTTACTACTTATTATAGGGCATGCTTTTGAAGTCAGTCAATTTGAAAACCAGTTCGAAAGTCCTGGTTTAATTGGAAACCGGTATGGCATGCAGGTATTCCTCAAGCGTCTCGCTTTTGTCCGAGATTTCCTTTGCAGCCTTCAAACCGACATAACGGAGATGCCACGGTTCATATTCGTATCCGGTAATCGCCTCCTTGTCCATCGGATAGCGGATGATGAAGCCGTATTGCGAAGCGTGCTTGGCCAGCCAGTCGGCTTCCTTGCTGCCGCGGAAGCAGTCGCTTGCGGCACATTTGCCGTCCGTTCCGGAGACATCGATGGCAAGTCCGGTTTCATGCTCGCTTGTACCGGGCAGAGCGCTGTAGGTACGGGCTTTTTCGTAGCCGTCTTTTTTCACATAGTTCTCAAAAAGGATTTTTTGCGTCGCATAGGAGCGGTATCCGGACACGCCGGCGAGATTGACGCCATCCTGTTTGGCAGCCGAGAACATCTTTTCCAGCGCATCCGCGGCAACCTTGCGCAGTTTTCTCTTTTCAAGCTTTTGCTTGAACGTGAATGGAACATCCGGATAAACGAGATCCTTGGGAGCGAAATCTTGCGGGAGAGCCAAATGCTTGTTGACCAAAACGGTGATGCTGTCCGGCTCAGCCACTACCTGCAGGTCGCCCTTGCTTTCATCGGCAGTGCCCGGATCTTTGCCGGGAGGAGCCGAAGCGGAAGGAGACGGGCTTGGCGAGCTTGTCGGTGTCGGCTCTGCCGATGGTGCGGAAGAAGCGTCAGGACTCACGGACGTAGGCATTGGAGTTGCCGATTTATCGATAACGGATTTGCTGCCGCAGCCTGCAAATAAAGGAAGAGCGAGAGTCAGGGAGAGGATGAGTACGATTAATTTTCTCAAGAATGTTCCTCCTTAAAAGTGATTTTATGACGAATATGAGTATCCACTATTATGAACGAGGCTCTTGAGAAATTGTTACGCAATTAGCGAAAAAAATCAATTACATTTTTTGTAACGGCTTGATCATGTGCTTCAAGTTACTCGCGTAACCTTAGATACTTCCGCTTTTTTACTTTTCAGCATGTGCAATGAAGCGCTCCAAGCGTTTGCCGTCAGCAGACCGATCAATAGGAAATCGAGCCCGCCTGTGTATAGATAAGCCGCGACACTGACGACTGCCGTGACGAAGCCGAAAAAAACCTGGTTTTTCACCTTTGCCTGGGAAGTGGGAGGATCCGTCAGCATGAAGAAAGCGAAAAATAAAACCGAATTGATCATCGGCATCCGGTAAAGTCCGCTGAGCACGCCGATATGCTTGATGTCCAAGATCAGCAGCAGGATGAAGTAAAAACCGAGGAAGCTTAATACCTGCGGTGATTTGTTGACCTTTTTCGTCATGCGGATACCGGCAATCAAAACAATGGCGATACACCATGCCGGCAATCCGCTGAGCCCGCCCCACCAATCCTGAACTCCGGAAAACAGGAAAATCGCGGCCAATAATCCAAAGGCGGCCGGATTGAACATCGGAAACCTTTTGACTTTGAGTGTGTGTTTGGAAATAACAGCGATGGCCGAAGTCGCAGCAGTCCAATACCAAGGATTCATGGAGCTTAGAACAAGGCCGACAATCAGCCCCGTAATGATGGCCCCGTCCGGGAATTTGGGCTTTCGTCTGAGCAGAGCCATGATGACCAGTTCAATGACAACAGCGGCCAATACGGATACGCCAGCATGATACAGATTCCGTTTCATATTCATCCAGATTCCGGCTATTCCAATTAAAAGCAGAAGAAGAAAAAGCAGGGTGGCTTTCGGCGATCTGAAAAAATTGCGCAATCGCCCTTTTTGCCGGGGCTTGGGCCGCGCCGAGCGGTCGGGAAGTCGGTTATATTCCATCTATAAATGCCTCCATTCCATGGGTCATATGCGTATGCTTTGATTCGTCGAACCACAGCCCTTCGAGTTCAAATCGCTCCAGCAGGCGCGAGCCTTTTTCGGGACCGAGAACAAAAGCCGCTGTGGAGAAAGCGTCCGCCATCATCGCAAAGGGAGCAAGCACCGTACAGCTCACCGTTTCATTTGCGGATTGGCGGGTATGGGGCGAGATCAAATGATGGCTCTTGCCATCGGCCGGACTGATTCTTTCATAGCTTCCCGATGTGCAGACGGCAGCTTGCGACAGCTTGACGGAGCATAAGGAAGAGCGCTTGTCGAAGGGGCTGCGGATGCCGATCTTCCATGGACTTTCCCATTCGTTTGTGCCGCCGGCATAAATGTCGCCGCCGGCGTTGATTACAAAGCCTTGGAAAGGCTCGAGGATTTTGGACGCCAAATCGACGGCGAAGCCTTTGGCAACAGCCCCCAAATCCAGCAGCAAAGGCTTATGTATGACGACGGTCCGCTCTGTCTCATCAATGCTCACATCGCGAAAAGAGACGGATGCTTCGTTTTTTTGTGAAGACGGCATGCTTTCTCCGGTCAAATAATGCCGGGTGAACCCGTACTGTTCCATCACGCCGCCTACCGTCGGGTCAAATGCACCACCGCTTGCTTCCGCGACCGACAAGGCGAACCGCAGCGTTTCGAACAGCACATCGCTTACGACAAGCGGTTTTCCTATCTGAAACGCCAGCTGCCTAAGCTCGCTTTGAGCGTCAAACCGGCTGCAGGCCTGCTCTACTGTACGGAAAGCGGCAAAAGCACAATCCATGGCAGAGGAGACTTCTTCGATCGGCAAGGAGGAGACGATATCCAATTGAATGAAAGTCCCCATTGCGATTTCTTGATTTTTCCACCTTTTGAGCTGAGCTTTCATGTCGGAACCTTGGCCTTTTTCAAAGCTTCTCTTACCGCCATCATAAATTCATCGCTGCTGACGGTAGCTCCGCTGACGGCATCGATCTGGTAGCTTTGGTTCGAAACGACTTGACTCGGCAGGTCGCTGATTACATATTCCGGATAGGAAGTGGTGCATTTTGAAATTTTAACAGCAACGATCTTGTCATTTTTAATAGAAACACTCACACCGACAAGGCCGTTCCAATCCGAGCTTTCTCCATAAAAGGCACCGTCCCGGTATTTTTTCGCCTGAACCACGGGCTGAGCGGCAGGTTGAACGCTCGGCGACGGTTTGGGGGTGGCTGCCGGCGTCGGGCTGGCAGTGGCAGAAGCAACGGGAGTCGGCGATGGAGTGGGCGATGGTTTGAGTGAATATGTGATGACCGGTTTGACCTGATCGGGCTGCTTGCGGACTGCTGCAGGTTTTTCTGCAGGCTTGGGTGATGCCGAGGCTGCCTGCTGCACATTATGTAAGGCGGTTTTCCCTGGAGTCGGACTGGAAACAGCGCTCTGCGCCGGAGTCGATGTCGGCTGCGTAGTCGGCACGGGAGTCGGCGCTGGTTGATCTGTCGGTGAAGGGGTCGGACCTGCCGGCTCAGCGGGAGAGTCCGTTGCCGGCATGAGTGTGGACAGCACAGAAGCAACCGGCGTTTGATTAAGCAGCTGCTTTTCGATTGCCGCTTTCGTAAATGTCGGATCCGTCATGGCATAACCGGAAATGTAGACTGCACCGATTGCCGCCGAACAGAGCGCGTATAATTTGCCGGATTTGTTCTTCGTCAAGCTTACCTTCCTCCTTTGAATATGGGGTTGTTGTGCCATTATGTGATCCAGTATACCCAGCTAATTTTGGAATTTGATTTGTACATGTGAAAGAACGTGGCAAGCTATCCTAAACATAGCTACTTTCCTTTAAGAGATCAGGTGACTTCCACTTCACTTCTTCTGCTTCCCGGCAAAGTCCTGTATACTGGTACCAGCATTAAGGCTCAAAAGAACAGGAGGCTGACTATGTCTTACCAGGCAAACGAACAACGTTACCAGGAGATGAAGTATAACCGCTGCGGCAGGTCGGGATTGCTTCTGCCCGCGATTTCGCTCGGACTGTGGCATAATTTCGGCGGTGTGGACGCTTATGAAAACGGACGCAGCATGGTATTGAGGGCGTTTGATTTGGGGATTACCCATATCGATCTTGCCAACAATTACGGACCTCCCCCCGGATCTGCCGAGGAAATGTTCGGAAAAATGCTGAAAACGGATTTGGCAGCATATCGCGATGAGTTGATCATCTCCTCGAAAGCCGGTTACTATATGTGGCCGGGGCCGTACGGAGAGTGGGGCTCGAAAAAATATCTGATCGCCAGTCTCGATCAAAGCCTGAAACGGATGGGACTCGATTATGTTGATATTTTTTATTCCCATCGTCCGGATCCGCATACGCCTTTGGAAGAGACCATGCTGGCGCTTGATCAGATCGTCCGGCAAGGAAAGGCGCTTTATGTGGGGATTTCCTCATACACTGCCGAACAAAGCCGGGAAGCGATCCGGATTTTGAATCAGCTGGGAACACCGCTGCTGATTCATCAACCGAAGTACTCCATGTTTGAACGCTGGATTGAAGATGGCTTGCAGGACGTGATTGAGGAATATGGCGTCGGAAGCATCGCCTTCAGTCCGTTGGCCCAGGGAATGCTTACCGATAAGTATTTAAACGGGATCCCCGCCGATTCGAGAGCCGGCAAAGCCAACACGTTTCTTCAGCAGCAGGATATTACGCAGGAAAAATTCGCAAAAATTCTCAAGCTGAACGAGCTTGCTCTTGAAAGAGGACAGTCGCTTGCACAGATGTCCTTGGCTTGGGTGCTTCGCAAGGGAAGGGTAACTTCCGCTCTGATCGGAGCAAGCAGAATCAGCCAAATTGAGGATAATGTGGCAGCTCTGAACAATTTGGAATTTTCCGATCAGGAGCTTGCGGCCATCGAGGAAATTCTCGCTTAGGCACCTGTCCGACGACAGCACCGCTCTAAGCGATCGATTGCCATTATAAGAGAGTCGAGCATCCGCTTCGGGTGCCGCCTTCTTTCCGACAAGGATGCATTCATGACCAGTCCGAGCCTAAAGAGACCAAGAACCATCGAAGCATATGCTTAAAAGCGAAGTTCTCCCTTTTGCAGCGGAAAGAAAAGTCACCCTCAGCGGATGCGGATGCTCGCCCTCTTTTTCGCTAAATCTCAAAGCAGAGCCCTATATCGTCAAACACACTCCCGGCTCGCAAAGAAAGAAAAAAGCGCTTTTCCCGGTAAAGGAAAAGCGCTTTTTTTACAGAAAGTATAAAATTCAAGTGGGTAGCTCTCTTTGGAAATTAAGACTTTTCATTTTTATGGATAACGGCGTTCGTTCACAATGGAAACAGATCAACGGCGAGGTGATGGGTATGCAAGCAAACAAAGAGGAGCTGCCCTTCGGCTCCCACTAACCGTTCGAGCAAAATTGCAGGTAAATCAGGCGATTTGACGGGCTGAGAGGAGCGTTAATGCAAAATGCTTGTAATCAAGCCGAGGAGATCCCGATTGGCCGGGTTCATGCCGATTTACCTGCAGATTTGCATTAACGACCGATGAAATTTACCTCAGGAGGCTGCAAATGATACCTCTCCACCCGGAAAACGAGTCGATATCGGGTTTCTTTGGCAATTTAGTAGGCGATGCTTACCAAGCGTAGGCTTTCGGAGCATCCCCGCCAGGTCCGGGAAATATTTCATCAATACGCGCGAGCACATCTCCGCTCAGCTTCACTTCCACGACGCGCAGTGAATCTTCAAATTGCTTCAGTGTACGCGGTCCGATAATCGGAGCGGTCATCGCGGGATGAACCAACGTCCAGGCCAGCGCCACGGTTGCTTCCGATTCACCGAGTTCCGCGCACAGCTTGGAGAACTGCTCGAGCTGCGGCTGAAGCTGCTCCAATTTGCCAAGCTGCGTGGACGCTCTCGAACCCTGCTCAGGCTTCATGATGCCATTCAGCACGCCACCGTCCAGCGGACTCCAGGCGATGACGCCGATGCCGTGCTCTTCTGCGGCAGGCAGCACTTCAAGCTCGGGCAGGCGGCACAGCAAGCTGTATTTGTGCTGCTCCGAGACAAGCCCCAAATAACCGCGTGATTTGGCTTCGTACTGCGCCTTGACGAGATCCCGTCCGGCAAAATTGCTGGAGCCGACATAGCCGATTTTTCCTTGGTGAATCGCTACGTCAAAAGCGTTCCACAGTTCATCCCAAGATACGTTTCGATCGACGTGATGCATTTGATAGAGCTCAATGTGATCCGTTTGCAGCCTGCGCAGCGAATCCTCCAGATGGCGCCGGATTTTATATGCGGAAAGACCCCCGCCCTCATTCGGATCGATAACCGGGTGCTGCATGTTGCCGAATACCTTGGTAGCCAAAATCACCTTTTCCCGCCTGCCGCCGCCAAGGGCAAACCAGCGTCCGATAATTTCTTCCGTCCAGCCTCTGTTCTCCTCGCCGCCGTAAACGTTGGCCGTGTCGAAAAAGTTGACTCCGGCGTCAAGAGCCGCATCCATAATCCGGTATGCTTCCTTTTCCTCCGTACGCGGTCCGAAGTTCATCGTTCCCAAGCACAAGCGACTGACCTTCATTCCTGATTTGCCCAAATAGGTATACTCCATAGTTGCTGGCCTCCTTGTAAATTTTTGGTACAATTCTATTATAAAAAACAGCGGCGATAGTTGTAAGAGCTGAAAAATATTAAACTTAGTCACCTCGCCGTAAGCAATTGCCCGGTGTAATTCCCGGAAATGAGATTGTTCCGCTGGCAGGATATTGATCTTTTAAAGAGAATGTGTAGAGAAAAAGAGATTCAAGGAGGAACTGTTCATGGCATTGATCCAATGCAGTTTTTTTTCGGATGCGCTTGGTTTGTCTACGACGATGAACGTGATTTTGCCGCAGAAATCCAGTAAGCTGGTCGGCATGCAAACAGAGGCGGGGGAGAGGAAGTATCCGACGCTTTATTTATTGCACGGCTTGTCCGACGATCATTCGATCTGGCTGCGCCGCACCTCGATAGAGCGTTATGTCTCCTCGCTGGGATTGGCCGTGGTGATGCCGGCGGTAGACCGCAGCTTTTATACGGATATGGCATCGGGCAACAAGTATTGGACTTTTGTCAGCGAAGAGCTGCCGGCGATTGCCAGATCGTTCTTTCCGCTGTCTTCCCGCCGCGAGGACAATTTTGTCGCCGGGCTTTCGATGGGCGGTTATGGAGCGTTCAAGCTGGGGCTTCGCTGCGCGGACAAATTTGCCGCTGCGGCCAGCCTCTCTGGAGCCCTGGACCTGACGCATTTTCAAGAGAACAATCCGCATGAATTTGCCATGATTTTCGGTACTGAAGCGAATTTCCGCAGCAGCGAGGACAATCTTTTTCATTTGCTCGATCATCATGCTCAGGCGGATGTCAAGCTTCTGCCGCGATTATTTCAAGCATGCGGAACGGAGGATTTTCTGTATGGGGGCAACCGCAAATTTCTCGGCTATGCCCAGGAGCGGGGCGTGCATATCGATTACGAAGAGGAGCCCGGGACGCATGAATGGGGATATTGGGACATGAAAATCCGGCGTGTGCTTGAATGGCTCCCGCTTAACGGATAACGTCCCGTATACAAACAACCCCCGGCGCTGATGAAATTCCCAAGCGTCCGGGGGTTGTGTTTTACTTTTGGGCTTATTGATCGATACGTGCCAGTACCTGAGCGCTCACCTGTTCCAAGCGGTTCATTTCCTGCGGGGTCAGCCGCAAATCGACGGCACGGATATTTTCTTCCAGATGCTTGAGGTTCTGCGTGCCGACAATTGCCGAAGTGACGCCTGTCTTTTGCAGGAGCCAGCCGATGGCCGCCTCAGACATCGTCACGCTTCTTTGTTCGGCGATTTCCTTGACCAGATCCACAAGCTCGCTTTCCGCCTCCAGATGCTCGGGCAGGAACAGCCTTCTCTCCTTGCGGAAATCGGTTTCTTTGATCACGGCTCGACCGTAATGATAGGCTCCCGTCAAGATACCTTTGGCAATCGAGCTGTACGTCATGATGCCGATTTGATTTTCCACGCAGTACGGTATGATTTCATCTTCAATCGATCTGTGCAAAAGGCTGTATTCCGGCTGGATCACATCGATTTTGGCAAGCTGTGCCGCTTCCTTCAATTGGTCGATGGAAAAATTGGACAGCCCGATGGCGCGGATCAGCTTTTCTTCCTTCAATTTGTTGAATTCGGCCAAGGTTTCGGCCAGCGGAATGTCTTTATTCGGCCAGTGAATATAGTAGATGTCGATGTAATCCGTCTGCAGCCGCTGCAAGCTGTTCTCCGCACTGGCGCGCACATCGGCAGCCTTCAAATGGCTGGGGGAAACTTTCGTGGAAATGATGCATTCCTTGCGTTTTCCCGCCAATGCTTCGCCGACAATCGTTTCCGAGTGACCGTTTCCATAGCCCATCGCCGTATCAAAGGTTTGAATGCCCAGCTCAAAGGCTTTTTCAATGGCCTGAAAATTCGTTTCGTCGCTTTGCTTCTCCCACTGACCGCCGCCAAGCTCCCAGCAGCCGAAGGTGATCGCCGATATTTTCATATCTGTAGTGCCGAGCTTTTCATATTTCATGTGAAGCCTCCCATTTCAGTATGGATTTGTGCCATTTTCGCCATAATAGGTTGTTCTGGGTGTGCATTAATAAGTTTATATAAAAAAAGCGGACAAAAAAAGACGTTACCTTTTTGAAAGTATGTTATCAACGGGTTACTTAATACTTGAAGCAGGCAAATCGATCTTGGAGGTCATATGTGCGCATATACTTATAGTACGGAGTCGGTGATTGAATCATTTTCGAATGAATTCACTCTTGTCCAAATATTTCTATTCACCTATACTTAAAAAGGATTTAATGATAGATCGAGCAATCTGGGGGATGCAGAAGAAATGATTGGAAGCTTAGAGGAGTCAATGGAACAAAGCAAAATTCAGCATAGCAGCAGGTTGGGGCTGCACGGAAGACTTAGCGCCGTACTGTCGGAGCCGATCATCCTGCTTCTGTATGCCATGCTGATCGGTGTAGTGGGAGGTTATGGAGCGGTAGGGTTTCGCAAGCTGATCGATTTTTTCAGCTCCTTGTTTTTCGGGACGGCTAAGGGGTCGCTTTCCTTTTTGGCCAAAGGCGATGTATTCTTGCTTCCTGTGATCGGTTTGGTGATTGTGAGTGTGTTTGTCAGGAAGTTCGCGCCGGAAGCCAAAGGGCATGGTGTACCGGAGGTGATGGCTGCGATTGCCGAGAATGGCGGCGTGATCCGGCCGAGGGTCGTGATCGTGAAAGCGATCGCTTCGGCGCTGACGATCGGCTCGGGAGGATCGGTCGGACGGGAAGGGCCGATTGTTCAGATCGGCTCCGCATTCGGATCGACGATGGGGCAATTTCTCGGCTTGCCGGACCGTTATTTGCGGCTGATGATCGCATGCGGCGCAGGAGCGGGAATTGCCGCTACCTTCAATGCTCCGATCGGAGGCGTGATGTTTGCAACCGAGGTCATTCTCGGCAGCTTTGCCTTAAAGAATTTCACGGCGGTCGTGATCTCCAGCGTGGTAAGCGCCGTTATCGGGCGCATGTACTTGGGCGATCAACCGGCGTTTCCGATGCCGATTTATCACGTCGGACATTTTTCGGTGTTCTGGGTTTATATTATAATCGGTTTGCTGGCGGGGATTTGGGGTTTTATCTATATTAAAGTGCTTTATCGCATAGAGGATTTGTTTGAGGCGATTAAATGGCCGTTTTGGACAAAAGCAGTATTAGGCGGCGGGATCCTCGGCGCGATCGGCATTTGGTATCCCGGGGTCTTCGGGGTCGGTTATGAGTGGGTGGATAAAGTTCTGATCAATCAAATGAGCCTTTCGCTGCTGCTTGTACTGCTGGTATTGAAGCTGCTGGCGACATCGATTACGATAGCCGCGGGCGGGTCCGGCGGCGTGTTTTCACCTGGACTTTATCAAGGCGCGATGCTGGGAGGGGCGATCGGCGTGATCGTATCCACGTTATTTCCCGATAGCGGAATCAGTCCCGGAGCCATCGCGGCCATGGCTATGGCCGGCGTATTTGCGGGAAGCGCGCATGCGCCGGTTACGGCGATCATCATGCTGTTCGAGATGACGAATGATTATCGCATTATCCTGCCTCTGATGATTACAGCCGTGCTTGCAGCCACCGTGACAACCTCGCTTTCCCGCGAATCGATTTATACGTTGAAGCTGCTGCGCAGGGGATTGGACGTTACCCGCATGCGCCATCCCGATCGGATGAAGGCGGTTTGCGTCGGTGAAGCGCTGCCCAAGGAGCGGCTCAGTCTCGCGTCTTCCTTGACGATGAAGCAGGCCTGGGACTGCTTCGACCAGACGAATGAATGGTTTGCGCTGGTGCGCAGCGAAGAAGGAACGCTGCTCGGATCAATCGCCCGTGCCCAGGTGCTGGAAGCCTTGAACAATCAGCACTGCTCGGAACAAATTGAAACACTGCTGCCAAAAACCATTTACCGCATTCAGGAGAAGAGTACCCTGTCCGATGCATTGGTGAAAATGCACAATCTGAGCGTCAATTATTTGTTGGTCTGCAGAGGTGAACTGCCGATCGGAGTCATCGGCAGCTCGGACATTATTCACGCTTATAAAAATCAGGAATAACCTGAGTGAAGCGGAATGCTTCATTCTGGATTGCCGCCCGCTGATGATTGCGGGCGGTTTTCTATTTCACCCGGTCCGTCTTGAAGGTTCAAATCAGAAGCGGTATGATCGTATCACAAACAAATCATGGAGGCTGATTTTTGACGATGACCAATGAGGATCGTGAGAAGATCACGTATATCGTTCAAGGCATGACCTGTACGAATTGTGCGGCAACATTTGAGAAAAATGTAAAGAAAATCGATACGGTGGAGGATGCCCAAATTAATTTTGGCGCCTCAAAATTGACCATATACGGAAAGGCTTCGATTCGTGAGCTCGAGAAAGCGGGAGCTTTTGACGGTCTGTCCGTCAAAGAGGTTACCGACAACGTCCCGCCTCATAAGTCATCGTTTTGGAAAAACGGGAATTCGCTTCGCTCGGGCATCTCCGCTTTGTTCCTGCTGGCGGGATGGCTTGCCGGGAACAGCATTATGCTATCGGGGATGCTTTTCTTTGCGGCGGTTGTGATCGGCGGCTATTCATTATTTATTAAAGGCTTGCGAAGCTTGCTCCAATTGGATTTTAATATGAATGCATTGATGACGATTGCGATTGTCGGCGCAGCGGCAATCGGCAAATGGAGCGAAGCGGCGGTAGTCGTCTTTTTGTTCGCTGTCAGCGAGGCCTTGGAACGCTTCTCCATGGAGAAGTCGCGGCAGTCGATCCGGGCACTGATGCAGATTGCTCCAACAGAAGCCACGATCCTTAAGGATGAGAGGGAAGTTACCCTGAAAGTTGAGCATATAGCGGTCGGAGACATCATGATTGTCAGGCCGGGACAAAAAATCGCCATGGACGGCTGCGTTCGCAAAGGCTCGGCAGCGGTAAATCAATCGGCAATTACGGGCGAATCGGTTGCAGTGCGCAAACAGGAGGGCGACGAGGTTTATTCCGGCACCTTTAACGAAGACGGCCGGCTTGAAATAGAAGTAACAAAACGAACAGAGGACTCCACCCTTGCCCATATCATTCATCTCGTCGAAGAAGCACAGGCAGCCAAAGCGCCCGCACAAAAATTCGTCGATCGCTTTTCGCATTATTATACGCCGGCAATTGTCCTGTCCGCAGCAGTTGTCGCCATCCTGCCGCCGCTTTTCGGCGCACCATGGGAAGATTGGTTCTATCGCGCGCTGGCTCTGCTCGTCGTCGGCTGTCCTTGTGCGCTTGTGATCTCCACCCCCGTTGCCGTGGTCACGGCAATCGGCAGCGCGGCGCGCAACGGCGTGCTGGTCAAAGGCGGGATCTTCATTGAGGAAATAGCCGGAGTAAAGTCGTTTGCTTTTGACAAAACCGGAACGTTGACGCAAGGGACGCCGGAGGTGACCGATGTGATCGCCTGCGCGGATTGCGATGAACTGCAGGTGCTGCGTGTGGCGGCTGCGATCGAAAGCGGTTCCCGGCATCCCTTGGCCGATGCGGTGGTACGCAAGGCTGAGGAAAGGTACTCAACGAACGAGCACACATTGCAGGCGAGGGATTTTGTTTCCTTTACGGGAAAGGGGGCGCAGGCTTTCGTCGGAGATCGGCTGTATACCATCGGCAGTCCGCGTTTTATCGAAGAAACGGCCGTTGTAAGTGACGATTGGCACACCTTGACCGCTCATCTGCAGGGGCAGGGCAAAACGGTTATGCTGCTGGCTGCCGAACAGCAAATCGTCGGTTTAATTGCTGCAAGAGACCAAATTCGCGACGATGCCGCTTCCGTTGTTGAACGCATGAAACAGCTGGGTGTCGGAAGGCTGGCGATCTTAACCGGGGATAACCAAGCAGCTTCTCAATCCGTTGCCGAAGCGGTGGGGATTCAAGATGCTTTCTCCGCTCTGCTGCCCGCACAAAAGCTCGATTGGATCATTCGCCAAAAGCAAACCGGCAAAACAGGCATGATCGGCGACGGTGTCAACGATGCGCCGGCGCTTGCAGCGGCCGACATCGGCATCGCCATGGGCGGTGCAGGATCGGAGGCCGCCTTGGAAACGGCCGATGTCGCGATTATGGGGGATGATCTGAGCAAGCTTCCGTACTTTATTTCGCTGTCACGCAAAACCGTGGCCATCATCAAGCAGAACATATCCCTGGCGCTGCTGTTGAAGCTTGGCGCTTTTGTGCTGATCATTCCCGGCTGGTTGACGCTGTGGATGGCGATATTCGCCGATATGGGCGCAACCGTGATCGTTACGCTGAATAGTTTGCGGCTGCTTGGAAATGCAAGAGAATCATAAGTTTTTTTAAGAAACAATTGATTTTACATCCATTTCGTCATATAATGAACATGCAAATGATAATGATTATCATTATTACTTCTTTAGGGGAATCACGATGAGCAAAGTGAACGCAGCACTGCCGATTTTCATGCGGGTTTTTATTCTGGCCCTGCTTATCTTCAGCGTTGTTTTGCCGCTTTCGGCATTTGCCGACGGCAAAAGCGACCTTGCAGCAGCCAATGCGTATATCGAACGCGCCGTACAAGCGGCACAAGACGGTGAGACAGGGGACGTGGAGGCGCAGTTCAAGCAATTTACCGAACAATGGTATGACATAGAAGACGGTGTAAAGCGGGTTTCTCCTGCCGCGTACCGGGACATTGAGCAAGCCATGGGCCGGATTCAGCTTGCCCTCGTTCAGCAGAGCGGTTATGGTGCTTTGGTGGAGAGCTTGGAAAATCTGCAGGCCATCAATCGGAAATTTATCGACGGCGGCTACCCTCAGGAAGCGCCGGTTGGAAATATGCAGAGTAAGGCTACCGTAGAGGAGCTTGTCGTTCTCTTGAATCAATCCCTGGATGCGCTGAGCCGTGAGGATGCGGCTTCGGCCGCGAAAAATATGGAGCAGTTTCAGAAAAAATGGATCGACGTTGAAGGGATTGTGCTGACCCGTTCACCCCGTGCTTATTCGGATACGGAAAGAGACATGGTGCTGTCTTATGCTTATCTGACGTCCAATCCACCGGACATCAAGGCGGCAAAAACCGTGCTGGGCTCTATGCGCAGCTATCTTCAGCCGTTATCGGGAAAAACCGAATATTCGCTGCTGGATGCGACCACGATTTTGCTGCGGGAAGGGCTTGAGGCGCTTTTGGTTGTGGTGGCAATGCTTGGTTTTTTAAAAAAGACGGGAAATTCGCAAAAGAAAAACTGGGTCTGGCTTGGCGTCGGCTCCGGGGCACTGTTCAGCATTGCGCTTGGATTTTTGGTGACTTGGTTTTTCTCCTCGGGCGCGTTCGGCAGCAACAATTTTCTGATTGCCGGCTGGACGGGAATTTTTGCCGCCGCAATGCTGTTGTATATGAGTTATTGGCTGCACAGCAAATCCAATATGGTCGCCTGGCAGCATTACATTCGCAGCAGGGGAACGAAAGCTTTGGCTGCAGGCAGTCTGTGGTCGCTGGCTGTTCTTTCTTTTCTGGCGGTATTCCGGGAAGGAACGGAGACCGTGCTGTTCTTCATCGGAATGGCCTCGTCTATACGCATTGCCACGCTGCTGGCAGGAATTGGACTCGGCATAGCCATCCTGCTGATTTTGTCTATTTTGATTCTCAAGGTGGGATTGAAAATTCCGATGAGGCCTTTTTTTATCGTCTCGAGCCTGCTGGTTTTTTACCTCAGCTTTAAATTTACCGGCATGGGGATTCACGGACTGCAGATGGCGGGCGTTCTGCCGGTAACGATTGTGCCGGGAATGTCTTCCTTTGAAGCGCTTGCCGTATACCCAACCAGTGAAGGGATAATTCCTCAAGCACTGCTGATTGTCATCGCACTAGGCATTGTTCTCTGGAATAAATACAGAGCCGTTAAGCTGCGTAAAACGATAGGTCTAAAACAAACTTAGGAGGATAAAATGCGGAAGAAAAGTTTGCTGTCGGCACTTGTTTTCATTATCGCTGTTGTTACGGCAGCATGCGGTAACGGGGCAAATCATGTCGGCAAAGGAATCGAAGCCATGGAGATTACCTTGGACAAGCTGACCAAGCAAGTGAATGCAGGCGACGCATCCGGATTAAAGATCAGCGCGCAAGCGTTGGAAGAGGATTGGGCGAAATTCGAGGATGAGATCAAAGATAAATCGAAGGAGGTATACGAGCAGGTGGAGGCTCCGCTGCATCTGATCGAGGCTTCCGGAGATTCGGATCAAGTTGATTTGGTTGTAGTGAAAAAAGCGATTGCTGACTTGAGAACCGCTTTGGAAGCGGCAAAAAAATGATAAACCCAAAGGGGCTGCCCAAGTCATTTATGACTTTTTAGGACAGCTCCTTTCTTTCATTTCTTCACAGGTATGCTTAAATGTCATTGCAGCTGTTTCATTTTTCCGGGAAATCCCGATTGGAGCAGTTACTACCGATCCCAGCGTCATCGGCAGCAAAATCAGTCCGGAATTGGTGCTGCAAAAATGGCTGAAGGCCGACGCCCGTGAAATACTCGGGGCAAACTTCGAAACGGTTTCCTTCATATAGCCGGATGAGGTTTCAGCTTATGTCCGCTCCGCGCACCATCGCCGTTACGCCGGTACGGCTCAATTCGAGTATGCCGTAAGGATTTAACAGCTCCATCATGGCCTCGAGCTTTTCTTGATCTCCGACGGCCTGAACGATCAGTGAATCGCTCCCGATATCGACGACCGCGGCCCGGAACGTTTCAACAATCCCGAGAATTTCCGGGCGCTCAGCCGGCTGCGCTTTTATTCGCAGCAGCGCAAGCTCGCGCGATACGATGCGGCGCTTGTTCAAGTCGTTGACTTTGATTACGTCGATCAGCTTATACAGCTGTTTTTCGATTTGTTCGATCGTGCGTTCATCCCCCGAGGTGACGATAATCATCCGCGACAAGCCGGGCTCTTCGCAGGCGCCTACGGTGATGCTGTCGATATTGTAGCCTCTTCTGCCGAACAAGCCGGCCACTCGCTGCATGACACCGGGTTCATTGTTGACCAAAATCGATATCGTGTGCGGCTTCATTGTTCATCCCCCATTATCATTTGATCCAAAGTTCTGCCGTGTGTCACCATCGGAAATACATTTTCATTCCCGTCAACGACAAAATCCAGCAGCACGGGTCCAGGAGTTTGCAGCGCTTGCTTCCATATTTCACGCGCCTGCTCCAAGCTGTCAGCCCGCAAACCGGTGATTCCGTAGGCTTCCGCAAGCTTGACGAAATCGGGGCTGCCCGACAAATCGTTGTGGCTGAATCTTTTGTCGTGGACGAGCTCCTGCCATTGGCGGATCATCCCCAGTGTCTGATTATTGATGATGACGATTTTTACAGGAATATTGTGGATAGCGCAAATCGCCAGCTCTTGCGAGCACATCTGCATGCCCCCGTCCCCGTTGACGGAGACGACGAGCCTGTCGGGACAGGCGATCTGGGCGCCGATTGCCGCCGGAAGACCGAATCCCATCGTACCCAAACCGCCGCTCGAGATAAATGAACGCGGGCGGTTGAAGCGGTAAAACTGTGCCGTCCACATCTGATGCTGGCCCACATCCGTGGTGATGATCGCTTCCCCGTTTGTCGTCTCATGGATCAGCTCTATGACCGCTTGCGGCTTCAGCACATTCTTGCCGGTATCGTAGCGAAGCGGGAAGGCGTTCTTTTTTTGCTGCAGCTCCTTCACCCATTCCCCGGTGCTGCCCGTCCGCGCACGCTCGTTTGCCTTCTCCAGCACCGTTCGCACATCGCCCGGACAAGGAATCGCCGTTTTGACAATTTTGCCGATTTCGGCGGGATCGATGTCGATGTGCACGATTGCTTCCGCTTTGGGCGCAAAGCCGTCGACCTTCATCGTCACACGGTCATCGAAGCGGGCGCCGGCGGCGATCAGCAGATCGCAGTTTTGCAGCGCATAATTCGCCGCATAGCTGCCGTGCATGCCCGGCATCCCCAGCCATAGCTCGTGGCTGCCGGGAAAACCGCCCAGGCCGAGCAACGTCGTCGTTACCGGAGTCCCCGTCTTTTCTGCAAAAGCGCGCAGCGCTTGTTCGCCTTGTGCGGCGATGATGCCTGCCCCAGCCAATATGACAGGCCGTTTCGCTTTGGCCAGAGCGGCAATCATTTTTTCGATCGGCTTGTCATTCGCCTGCGGCAGCGGCTTGTAACCGCGAATATGCGGAGACTCTTGGGGATATTGGAAGGTCGTGAATTGGTTCGACACATCCTTGGGAATGTCGATCAATACCGGTCCTTTCCTGCCCGTGGAAGCCAAATGGAACGCTTCATGGATGATCCGCGGCAGATCATGGACGTCCTTCACCAGGTAATTGTGCTTGGTGATCGGCATGGTGATGCTGAGAATATCCGCCTCCTGGAACGCATCGGTTCCGATCAGCGAGGAAGGCACGTTGCCGGTAATCACCACGAGCGGTACCGAATCCATATAAGCGGTGGCGATTCCCGTCACCAGATTGGTCGCTCCCGGACCGGAAGTGGCAATGCACACGCCGACTTTTCCCGAGGCGCGCGCATAACCGTCGGCGGCGTGCACCGCCCCTTGCTCGTGACGGGTCAGAATATGCCGGAAATCGGCATTGCCATGCATGGCATCGTAAATGTACAGCACGTTTCCTCCCGGATAGCCGAATACGCATTCAACGCCTTCCAGCAGCAAAGCGCGCAGCAGCAGTTCCGAGCCGGTAACGCGATCAGGCTGCCGCAGCTGTTCGTGCAGCCGCTCCTTGTCTGACAGGGTTTGCTGTTGATTCATTTAAAACCGCCTCCTTAAAATAAAAAACCTTTCATCCCCCGACTGCACAGCCATGCTGCAGTCAAGGGACGAAAGGGAATATTCCGCGGTACCACCCTGGATTCGCCGGAATTCTCGCGATTTCCGGCCTCATGAGGTGACCTGTATCGCTGTCACCTCCGGCCTTGTAACGGGGCCGATCCCGTCTTGAGTCTACTTGCCGGCTTGTGGCTGCCGGCGTTCGCTTCAACCGCTCGGAGACGACGTCGCGCAAAGGATTAAGGCGGGAGTTTCACCGTTCCAACCGCTCTCTGGACATAAGTGCCTTTGCGCTTGATTCTCTTCACAGCGTTTTGATATTGAGGTTGTAAAAAACATTAAGCCCCTTTCATCCGGAATTCACGCGTGAAGCGAAATTCCAGGGACGAAAGGGGCATTCGTGGTACCACCCTGATTTACCGCAGCCTTGCGGCGTACGGTCTCATGAGGTGAAAAAGAGCTTTTCACCCCGGCGTCGGATAACGGGCGCCATTCCGTTTGCGCCTACACACCGCCAAATCGCCGACGGTTTCGGGCAAATGCTCGGAGACGACAATCGCGCAAAGGATTAAGACGGGAGTTTCACCAATCCAACCGCTCTCTGGACATAAGAGCCTCTGCACTTTCTTCTCTTCACGGCAAATAATTTTTTTATTATTATAGATCACCCATGCCGTGGAAGTCAATCCTCATATGCCGGACTTAATCGACAACGGCTTCCGGCTTGCCGAAGCGGAATTTCAAATTCCGGCGGATTGTTTTTTGCGATAGGCGGACGGTGTGATGCCTGCATATTTTTTGAACATCCGGTAAAAATGTGGGATGCTCTCAAAGCCGCAGTTCTCGGATACGACTGCGAGCTTATCGTTGGAGCTCAGCAAAAGCTCCTTGGCTTTGATAATTTTTTTGGAGATCAAATATTCGCTTACATTCATTCCCGTCATCTGCTTGAACACCCTGCTGAAGTGCGGAGGACTGACGCTTGCTTGTCTGGAAAGCTCCTTGAGCGACAGTTGCTGCAGCCCGAAGTCATCCATTTTGCGGAGGATTTCATTCATCCACAAGGGACCGGCTTGCGAGGAAGGCAGCGATTGATAGCTTTCCTGCTCCACCTGGCGGGTCAAAAAAATCAGCATCATTTGCAAAAATGCGAGCGCAGCCGATTGGTGACCAAGGCTTTCGCGGGACAGTTCGGCGTGAATGCCGTCAAAATAGTTTTCCATGGCGGCATGGTGCTGGATAGGCAGATGAATTTTGTAGTGCCTGTTTTCCTTGTCCCGCTGAAACAGCTGCAAATATTGAAACGCATCATCCACGGACCGTTCATTCAGCAGATCGGCGCGGAAGAACAGGGCGGAGGAAGTGAGGGGCTCGTCTTTATCCGGAATGGCGTGATGGATCGTGTTGCCCGGAATCGCAAACACGTCTCCCCGCTGCGTCTTGTGAAAGGTGCTGTCGATAAAAAAGGTGCCTTTTCCCCGATACACATAGACGATTTCATACCATTCATGAATGTGGACCGGCAGCTCGCTCTGTAGACTCTTCGTCTGCTTGTAATTCAAGAGCAGCGGGAATCGCGTGTAATCCTCGAATTTCTTCTTGATCGGTTCCATTGCGTTCACCGCCGATAGATTTATGTGAGCATTATATCAAAATACAGTATAAAAATATATGATTTCGCAATTTTTATTACGATCGCTGATGATAAAATAAAGATAGAAAAGGAGGACTCATCATGCTGAAAGGAATACCGAAGCTGATTTCACCTGATCTGCTCAAGGTGCTGATGGAAATGGGACACGGCGACGAAATCGTGCTGGCCGACGGCAATTTTCCCGCTGCCAGCCATGCGCAGCGCTTGATCCGCTGTGACGGACACGGAATTCCCGAATTGCTCGAGGCGATTTTGCAGCTCCTGCCGCTGGATAGCTATGTGCAGCATCCGGCTTGCTTGATGCAGGTGGTGCCGGGAGATCCGGTGCAAACGCCGATTTGGGAAAAATACCGTGCGATTATCGAGGCAAAAGAGGGAATGGCCGATCCTCTGAAACATGAGGAGAGATTCGCCTTTTACGAAAGGGCCAAAAAGGCTTATGCCGTCGTGGCCACGGGCGAGGAAGCGCTGTATGCCAATCTGATTCTAAAAAAAGGTGTGATTTCGTAAAATGCGGATAGATGCCCATCAGCATTTCTGGAAGCTGGAACGGGGAGATTACGATTGGATCACTCCAGACAATAAAGTGCTGTACAGAGACTACCTGCCCGGGGATCTGGCACCTTTATTGGATGCCAATGGAATCGACAGGACGATTGCCGTACAAGCTGCGCAATCGTTGGAGGAAACGGAATATTTGCTGCAGCTTGGCGAGCAAAACGAGCGGATTGCCGGCGTGGTGGGATGGCTCGATTTAAGCGACCCCGACTGCCGGCTTCAAGTCGAACGCTTTCGCAAGCACCGCAAATACGTAGGGTTCCGCGTGATGATTCAGGAGATGGACGATCCGCGGGAAATTTTGCGCGAGCAGAGCGTCAGCGCGCTGAGATATTTTGCCGGCATCGGATTTCCCGTCGATCTGCTCGTCGTGGCCGATCAGCTTGCCGTATTGATCGAGCTGTTGGACAAAGTCCCCGGATTGCGGGGAGTGGTCGATCATCTCGGCAAGCCGCCGATCGCCGCGGGCGCGATGCAGCCATGGATGGAGCAGATGGAGCGGCTTTCCAAGCATCCGATGCTCTACTGCAAGCTGTCCGGCATGGTGACCGAAGCCGACCATCAGGCTTGGAGGCCGGAGGATTTCACCTCATACGTCCAGCACGTGATCAAGCACTTCGGAGTCGACCGCGTCATGTTCGGCAGCGACTGGCCGGTATGCCTGCTGGCGGCGCAATATGATCAGGTGATTTCCATATTGGAGCAAGCGCTTCCGAGAGGGTTCTCGCAAGAGGACCGAGATAAGCTGTTCGGCCGGAATGCGGCCGAGTTTTATAACTTGGAATTTAAATGAACTTGATCGGGAGGGAAGCGACATGAAAAATATCGTTTGTGTGGAACCGTTTCAATTTAAAATGACGGAAACCGAAGAACCGCAGCGCAAGCAGGGAGAAGCTCTGGTAAGGGTGAAAAGAATCGGGAT
The DNA here is from genome assembly GCA_964514665.1 of uncultured Caryophanales bacterium. Classification (GTDB taxonomy): domain Bacteria; phylum Bacillota; class Bacilli; order Paenibacillales; family KCTC-25726; genus CAZESH01. Next base: position 2,102 of record CAZESH010000024.1, on the reverse strand, counting down.
TTGCGGCACCGATTTGCACGCTTATCAAGGCAACCAGCCGTTCTTCTCCTATCCCCGCATTCTCGGCCACGAGCTTTCGGGAATCGTCGAGGCTGCCGATGAAGGCTCGCAATTGAAGAAGGGCGATCAAGTGGCGGTCATGCCCTATTTGGAGTGCGGGACGTGCATCGCCTGCAGAAGCGGAAAAACGAACTGCTGCTCCGAACTGAAGGTGCTGGGCGTTCATCAGGACGGCGGCATGCGCGAATGGATTGCCGTACCTGAGGATCACCTGCTGAAGACGGAAGGGATTTCCTTGGAGCACGCAGCGCTGCTCGAGCCGCTAAGCATCGGGGCGCATGCGGTGAGACGCTCGCAGGTTGCGGAAGGCGAGTGGGCGCTTGTCATCGGTGCGGGTCCGATCGGGCTGGGTGTGATGGCGTTTGCCAAACAAAACGGCGCGAAGGTGATCGCCATGGACATCAATGACGAGCGGTTGGCCTTTTGCAAGCAGTGGGCAGCTGTCGACGCCGTTGTGAACGGACTTGAGCAGCCGCTTGAGCAGCTTGCGGAAATTACCGGAGGCGATTTCCCCGTCGTTGTGTTCGATGCAACGGGAAGCGCGCGCTCGATGACCGACGCTTTCGGCTACACGGCGCACGGTGGAAAATTGATTTTTGTAGGCTTGTTTAAAGGCGACATTTCCTTCTCCGATCCCGAATTTCACAAGCGGGAGCTTACGCTGATGAGCAGTCGCAATGCAACGCGGGCCGACTTTGAACGGGTGATCGGAGCCGTGCGCAGCGGAAGCGTCAATCTCGATCGGTATATTACGCACCGCTGTGCATTCGATCTCATGATCGAACAATTCGGCGATTGGCTGAAGCCTGAATCGAAAGTGATTAAAGCAGTGGTTGAAATCTAGGCGTCTGTCCGACGAATGGGTTTAAGTGAATATTTTATTCAAAGTCATGCAGATAGTTCCCGAGGATATAGGATTAAGCGCGCAGAGCTATCGGATTGCCATAAAAAGAGAGGTGAGGGTTCCGATTCGGGTTACTTTGCTTTCCGTTACAGAAGGGAGAGCCTGAGAGACCTAGAACCATGAAAGTCGGAGGTCTTCGCTTTTAAGCATATGCTTCGATGGTTCTTGGTCTCTTAGGCTCGGACTGGTCATTTACACATCCTTGCCGGAAAGCAGGCGGAACCCGAATCGGAACCCTCGCCTCCCTTCTCCGCTAGATCAGAAAGCACGCAGCCCTATATCCTCGGGAGCATTCCCACACATAACGCAATTTGAATATATTCACGATTCTAATTTCGCCGGACAGACTCTGGCTCGCATTAACGACCCAATACAATATGACATGAGGCGGTGAAGGACTTGGCAGGTGAGCTGCAATCGGGAGTAAAAGCGCTTGTCATGCATGAAAGGGATCATGTAGCGACGGCGTTGGAGGAATTAAAAGCGGGAGAGATTATCGAATTTCGCATCGGAGAACAGCTTGAAAGCTTGAAGCTGTTGGATCCGATTCCATTTGGACATAAATTGGCGATCCGCGATATTGCGCCCGGGACCGAAGTCCGCAAGTACGGAGAAATCATCGGAAGATCGACGCAGGCCGCCCCCTGCGGCGGGCATGTGCATACGCACAATCTCGAAGGCATTCGCGGACGAGGCGATCAAGCGAAGAAAGCAGGGATCTCATGAACACAATATCAGCTTATCAGCGTGCCAACGGGGAAATTGGGATCCGCAATCATCTCTTGATTATTCCTACGGTAATTTGTGCAAACCAGGTAAGCAGCCGGATCATGCAGATGGTGCCCCCCGATACGGTGGCCATCCCGCATCAGCACGGTTGCAGCCAGATCGGCGCGGATAAGGACAGAACCTTCGATGTGCTGGCGGGGACAGGCAAAAACCCCAATGTCGGCGGCGTGATTATCGTCAGTCTCGGCTGCGAGGTGGTCGATCCGCAAGAGCTGGCCGAAGCGATCAAGGCTACGGGAAAGCCTGTGGAATTTTTCGATATCCAATCGGTGGGCGGGTCCGTCAAAGCGATCCAGCACGGTGTGGAGCTGGCGAAAAAAATGCGCGCAAAGCTGGATAAGGAGCAAAA
>CAZESH010000023.1:0-26068 GCA_964514665.1 uncultured Caryophanales bacterium | reverse complement strand
TCGGCCGCAGGGGGATATGTGCACAGCAAGCAGCCTGCAATCAGAAAGGCCGAAACAAGGGCAGCGATTGTTTTCATGGCGAAGCCCCCGTGCGGATAACGCCGTTTGTAACGCAACTTCACCTTTTATTCCTCCTTGCACGCTATTTTAGTACGGCACGTGTGTTCGACAAAGTCCGGAGGGGATTCCCATTTCGGGTTTTGATTACTTTCCGGCGAGGATGTGTCAAGGTCCAGTACGAATCTGACAGACCAAGAACCATCGAAGTATTTGCATAAAGGGAAATTCTCCGACATTTCATGGTTCCAGGTCTCTCAGATCCTCCCTTTGGATACGGAATGCAAACTCACCCAAAAAAGAAATCCCCCTTCGAACTCGTATCAGTAGTGCCATGCATATAGGTTGTTTCTTTTTTTGCCGTTTTATCCTTTTCGCGAGACCGGTTGGCAAATGTGGTTCTCCACAGAAGCGGGTTTCATGTATACTGAAGGAAAATGCGAATTTCAGGCTGCCCGAGAAACCCCAAGACAACTTAAATTAAACCATATAGGGCTGGGGGGTATCTTCTGTAGAGACCTGGCGGTCGCCTTTGAAACCGGGAAAATACCGCAAGATCCTATCCAATTTCTGGTTTCAAGAGCGACGGAAGAAGATACCCCCCACCCCGTCAATAGACTTAATTTTATTTGCGGGGTTTCTCGGGCAGCCAGCAATTTGCAGAAGAAAAGAAGGGATTGACGGTGATGTTTAATCATGAGAAGGAACATGACGACCGGGGAATGATCATCCTGCAGGCCAATATTGACGATATGAACCCGGAATTTTGCCCTTATGTCGCAGAGCGCTTGTTTCACCAAGGCGCGAACGATGTGTACTGGATTCCGATTATTATGAAAAAAGGGCGGCCGGGCATGATGCTGAACGTTCTGACCGACGAAGCGCTGCTGGAGAAGATGGAACAAATCATCTTTTCCGAAACCACGACGCTGGGAGTGCGTTATTTTCCAGTGAGCATCCACAGGCTCGGACGCACGTTTGTAGAGGTGGACACCTCTTGGGGAAAGGTGCCGGTGAAGGCCGGCTTTCATGGCGGCAAGCTCGTTCAATACGCCCCGGAATTCGAGGTATGCAAGCAGATCGCTGAAAGCCGCGAGCTGCCGCTCAAGCAAGTTTATGACGAGGTCAGGGCCCGCTTCCGGGCAGAATATAAAGAATCCGGCGGAGCAGTGCCGCCGGATTCGGATTGAAACCTGTTTTGGAAGATCGGGTTTGGGAATTGCTTTTATGCTCACTCGTGATGATGATGGTGATCGTCATGCCCGTGATGATGGTGATGATGGTGCATATGCAGCTCCTTTTCAGCCAGAAGCGCGGTTTCTTGCCCGGAATTGCCGAGTACTGCGCGCAATACGTTCGGCTGTCGGGGGAGGTCCTTCGTGCCCGCTCCGTAACCGATCGCTTCGATCATCATGGCGGGAAGCGTATCGGAGAAGCCGTCGACAAGAGCGGAGATGATTCCGGCTCCGGTGGGTGTCGTCAGTTCCATCTGGTGCTCCGTGGTTTGGATCGGAACGCCTTTCATCATTTCCAATGTAGCGGGAGCGGGAACGGGATACAGGCCATGGTCGATTTTGATGGTTCCCGATCCGAGCGCCACCGGAGAGGCAATCAGGCGGTCTGCGTGCAGCGATTCAAGCGCCAGGGCAACAGCGACCACATCGACGATCGAATCGATCGCGCCGACTTCGTGGAAGTGAATTTTCTCCAATGGAATATCGTGAATTTTGGCTTCCGCTTCGCCGATTTTTTTGAATACGGCGATACTTCGTTCCGTGGTCTTTGGGCTTAATTTGGCGTCTTCGATCATTTTCACGATATCGGAATAGTGGCGATGATGCTTCGGCGGATTGTCCGGATCGGGTATCACGTCGAATTTCAGCGCGGAGATCCCGCTTTTGTTCACCCGCCCCCAAGAAATCGTGTAAGGATCGAGCTGCAGCTTCTGCAGCTCACCCTCTATGTACTTGACGTCCGCTCCCGCATCCGCCAGCGCGGCAACGGTCATATCTCCGCTAATCCCGGAGAAGCAATGCAAATATAAAATTTTCATAAGATATCCTCCGTTTACATATTCGAAGCCACAGCCTGCTTTGGGCCGGCTGTACTACAATCGTTCCGATTTCATTTTATTGATCAGTCCCGCATAATAGCCTCCGCCGAATCCGTTGTCGATATTGACAACGGAAATGCCCGGTGCGCAGGCGTTCAGCATGGAAAGCAGGGCCGACATCCCCTGAAAATGCGCTCCGTAACCGACACTTGTCGGAACGGCGACGACCGGCTTGGAAACCAGGCCGCCTACCACGCTCGCCAGCGCGCCTTCCATTCCCGCCACCACCACGATCGCATTGGCCCCCTTGATCAGGGGAAGCTTTTTGAATAAACGATGAATGCCGGCAACCCCCACATCATATACGCGTTCAACATGATTGCCCATCGCTTCACAGATAATGGCCGCTTCTTCGGCAACGGGCAAGTCCGATGTTCCGGCACAGACTACCGCTACATAGCCTTGGTTGACCTTGACGATCGGTTTTTTGAACCAGGTGACCAGTCCGGCTATTTCGTGGTAGGTCGCTTCAGGTATGGCAGGCAGTATGGCTTCAGCCTTTGAGCGATCAATCCGGGTGGCGATCACCTTATCGATATGCTGCATCAATTTTTTGAAAATGGCGATGATTTGCTCGGGGGTTTTGGAGGATCCGTAGATCACTTCCGGAAATCCTGTGCGCTTTTCCCGTTCGATGTCAAGCTGGGCGAAACCCAAGTCCTCGACAGGTTGAGAGAAGCGCTCCTGCAGCCGGCGCTTGGCCTCATCGATATCGAGATCGCCGGATTGCAGCTGCTTGAGTATTTGATCTAGATCCATCTAAAGGGCTCACCTTCTTTGTAATGGTTTTTTCTATATCATCATAGCAGAAACGATGCGAAAAGTGGAATGTCCGCTGATTCATGATATAATACTTTATAAAATCGGACACAATGCGGAAAGGAGAGAGGCTGGTGCCTGCAGAGCAAGCGGAGAGAAAACCTGAATGGCTGAAAATAAAGCTGACCAAGGGCGAAAATTTCAAAGAACTGAAGCAAATCATGCGTTCAAAAACGCTTCATACCGTATGTGAGGAAGCCAAATGCCCCAATATCCACGAATGTTGGGCCAATCGCACGGCAACATTTATGATCCTGGGCGATATTTGTACAAGAGCTTGCAGGTTTTGCGCCGTCAACAGCGGAATGCCAAGCGAACTGGATCTTCAAGAGCCGGCGAGAGTGGCCGATGCGGCCCAGCAGATGGGGCTGCATCACGTGGTGGTTACCTCGGTAGCAAGGGACGACCTGCTGGACGGAGGCGCATCTGTTTTTGCCGATACGATTCGGGCCATCCGCAGCAAACTGCCGTTTTGCGCGGTGGAAGTGCTGATACCGGATTTTCAGGGATCTCATGAGTCTTTGCAGACGGTGCTGGAGGCTAAGCCGGATATTTTAAACCATAATATCGAAACGGTGCGGCGGCTCTCCGACAAAGTGCGTTCCAAGGCCAAATACGATCGTTCTTTAGAACTGCTGGGAAGATCGAAGGTGCTCAATCCGGTTATTCCCACCAAATCAAGCATCATGGTCGGCTTGGGAGAACAATGGGAAGAAATACTCGCTGCCATGGATGATCTGCGGAAAGCAGAGGTGGATATATTGACGATCGGGCAGTATTTACAACCGACGAAAAAACATCTTACAATAAGAAAGTATTATACGCCCGAGCAGTTTGATCAGCTGAAAGCGGAAGGACTGGCGAGAGGCTTCAAACATGTTGAGTCCGGTCCGCTGGTGCGCAGCTCCTATCATGCCAGGGAACAGCTTGACGCTGCGTCAGTCGGCCGCAAACGTTAATTCGATCGGGAAGTTGATTAGGGGGGGAGAACGAGATTGGTTCGAGTTATGGACAAAACCTATGAGCTTGTCGAGGAGCATAAGAACGCTTGGAATATTGAAGCATTTAAAGCCAGGTACAGCGAGGTGCTTGATCGGTACGATTATATCGTGGGAGACTGGGGTTACAGCCAGCTTCGGCTAAAAGGATTTTTCAAAGATAATCATTCAAAGGCCAATAAGGACAGCAGTATCAGCAGCCTGCACGATTATTTGAATGAATACTGCAACTTTGGCTGCGCCTATTTCATCTTGGAGAAAGTCAAACCCAACAAATTTGAACAGGAAGATCGAATGAACGAGGAAAAAAGCGAAAGTGAATAGCAGCAAATCTCAGCAATTTTAACGGGTGGAGCCGTTCTCCACCCTTTTTTGGTTTTGCCTTTTTTAATGTTCTTCATTGCTGATGAAGGCTTCCTTGACTCTTCGCCAGAACGGAAAGGGACGGTAGCGGGCAAAACGTACTTTTTTGTCGGAAACCCGGCAGCGGATGGAGCGGATATTTTCCATTTCGATTTTCAGGTGATCGACGAAAAATTGAATGTTCTGTCCCGGCTTCGGATAAATGTCGCAGTGGTGATGCCTCGGCAAAATCACAGGCGAACCGAGCGTGCGGAACAGACGATTGTTGATCGAGGCGATTTCGGCAATTTGCATCGATTCCAGGGAAGGATGGATAATGGCGCCTCCAAGGCTTTTGTTGTAAGCCGTGCTACCGGAAGGTGTGGAGATGCAGATGCCGTCACCGCGAAACATCTCAAACAGGTCGTCATTGATGTTGATTTGGGCAACTAATGTAGCGTCTACTCCCTTTAATGTAAATTCATTGAGGGCCAGCCGCGTTTGCTTGCCCGCATCGCTTTCCAGCTCCACCTCCACGACAGGGTAAGTGACAAAATGATTCTCCTCGTGCTTATGCTGCGCCATCAATCGGGCCAGTTCTTCGATTTCATCGGCATGCCAATCGGCAAAAAAACCAAGGTGCCCGGTATGCAAACCGACAAACGACAAGCTGTCCAAACGATCGGCAAACATGTGAAAAGCATGCAGCAAGGTGCCATCGCCGCCAATGGACAATACGACATCGGGTGCCTGCTTGCTCTCTTTCATCTTGTAATTTTCTGCCAGCTGCCGGAACACGGAAGCCAGCTTGCGGGACAATTCATCGTCTCTGCAAATCACGTAATAGTTCAATCATGGACCTCCTTACAAATCATGGAACGCCTAAGTGTTTTCTCGGATGCAGCTGATTTCTTCTTAAATCATAATCAAATCGTGCGAATAAAACAACCTGATCTAGCGGCTGGTCGATTTTTCGATCCACAATGCCAGCATGGCGAGACATAGGAGCGCAAACAGCAATACGGCCATCATCACAACCGAAGAGGAAAAAAAGTGCAGCATTCGTCCCAAGGGGCTGGAAAAACCGGCTGCCGCATTCACCGACAACGATTCAAAAACCTGCAGCTTCGGAGAATGAAAATAAGGCCAGAGGAGAAACACCAGTACCGCCGAAAGCAGTCCATGCAGGACGCGGGCGGCAAGGAAAGGACGATAGCGCAAATCGGTATGGGTCAGCAGACTGACGATTTGCGCGTGTACGGACAGGCCGCTCCAGGATAAGATGAAAGCCGCAACCGCAGTTTTATACAATAAATCGATGTCCCCGCCGGCTTGACCGGCTGCCTTGGCGCCCAGCGTGACCTCGAAAATTCCGTTGATCGTCGCTTTGGTCAGAGCGCCCGGAATATGGAGAAGGTTAAACACGGTTTGAACGGATTTGACTAGAAAATCCATCAGATGCGCTTGGGACAGCACTTGCAAAATAACGGAAAAAAACACGACGAGACCGCCGACGACGATAATCAGTTTGATGGAGGAGCTGACGGCGTCCTGAAGAATCAGTCCCAGCGTTCTGCCGTCCTTTAATCGGGCTTTGTGCATTTCCTTGACCGCATGGATTATAAGGCTTCCGCCGATGTTTTTGTGCCGCGGTTCCTCTTTGGTATATTCCTTCGGGCCGTAAAAGCGCATGAGCAAACCGAGAATGACCGCACCTCCATAATGGGCCAACGCGAAAATAACGGCCAATCCCGGCTCGTTAAAAAAACCTACGGCTACCGCTCCGATCAAAAAAACCGGATCTGCCGTAGAGGTGAAGGAAACCAGTCTTTCTGCTTCCACGCGATTTATCAACTGCTGCTCTTTTAGCTGCGAGGTCAGTCTGGCGGCTACCGGATAGCCGGAAGCAAAGCCCATTGCCATCACAAATCCGCCAATGCCCGGAACGCGAAATAAAGGACGCATCAGAGGATCGAACAGCGTTCCGAAAAAATGCACGATGCCGAAACCGAGCAGAAGCTCGGAAATGACAAAGAAGGGAAACAGCGCAGGAAAGAGAATGTCCCACCAGATGCCGATTCCGCTTTCCGCCGCGCTTACGGCCGTATCCGGATAAAAAAACAGAAGGGAAGTGAGAACGAGAGCAAATAAACCGACCCATACGACTTTCGTTTCCTGACGAATCATTTCATTTCATACCTCCACCTGTCCGCCTTCTTTTCTCATTTTATGAAGCTTATGGACAAGACATGACTTGAGGCGCATGGTTCAAACGACCTATCTATGGAGCGGGAGCCGTTAAGATCTGTGTACTTTGGATCAGGAAAAATGATATAATAGCGCCAATGATTCATAATGGGTTGGAGGTCGAATGCGTATGGATCCCTTGTACGCTGTCAATGTAGAGTGCAGTCACTGCAAGAAAGCCTTCTCTACTTCAAAGGTGCGTCCCAGCTTTAAAAAGCCGATCGAACAGGATACGGACTTTTATAAGGAATATAAGGGGATCAATCCGGATTATTATGTGGCTCGGGTTTGCCCTCACTGTGGATTTGCAAGCACGGAGAACTTCACTGTCGTTTTGACCCCGCAAGATCATGCCCGCATCGACGAACGCGTCAGCGCAAACTGGAAGTTCAAGGACTTCGGAGGGGAGCGCAGCCGGGAGCAGGCTTTAATGGCATTCAAGCTGGCTTTGCTGTGTGCGCAGATTACAGGAGAAAAGGACAGGATTGTGGCCGGTCTGCTGCATCATATCGCTTGGATTTACCGGAGCCAAGGTATGAAGCAGCTGGAAAAGAAATTTCTGGGCTTTGCATTGGAAGCTTATGTGAAAGTTTTTGAGCTGGAAGGCATCGATCTGAACAATGCGAGGTTAATGTATGTGATAGGCGAATTAAACCGCAGGATCGGGAATTATCATGAAGCGGTACGTTGGTTTTCCCGTGTCATCGAGGACAAACGGATCAGTGATGCATCCATGATCCGGGCTTCACGGGAGCAGTGGGGGGCTACGCGCGAAGATATGCTCGCCGCAAGGCTGGAGCTTCCGGACGAGATGAAAGAGCTGAAAAAATAGGCGTAGTCGACAACCTGAAGCAAGCCCCCAAAGGGGCGACTAAGCGTTGTTTTCTTTTTGCTCTTTCCGGAGGAATTGCGGGCGGTAAAACAGGTAACCGTTTCTGCCGTTTTTCTTCACCTCATACAAGGCGGCATCCGCCTCGGCCATTAAATCGATGATGTTTGTTTGGCTTGAAGCCGAGATGGTAATGCCGATGGATACCGATATATGTTTAAAAGGCTGCACTTCGCGGTTCTTGAATGGAAATTTGGCGACAGCCGTGCAAATGCGCATGGCCAGATCCTCCAATTCCTGCTCCCCGGTTTTTTGTGAAAGCAGGACGAATTCCTCCCCGCCGTATCTGGCTATGTAATCCGTTTCTCCGATCGCATGCTTCATGATCAAGGCAACCTTCTTTAACAGGTTGTCCCCTTCAAGATGTCCCACCCGGTCATTGAAATTTTTGAAATGGTCAATATCAATCATGAAAACCGAAATCGGTTTGCGGAAGGTGTTATTTTCGCTCACTTCAAGCAAGTTGCGAAGATTGGGCAGGCCGGTTAAAACGTCCTGATTTGCCATTAGCTCCAAACGCCGCTGCATCAACCAGTTTCGGCAGTCATCATTATACATGTAAACCAACAGCAGCAAAGAGGCAAGAGAGACGAGGAAAAGAATGGAGGTTTGCCATAGCCATGAGGAAAAGTTCGCATGAACGAATGAATAGCCAAACAAAAGATAGAGGGCGAATACGATCGTTACGGATCGCAGTCCATCTTTCCACATCAGCGTCTCGTATCCGCTGCGGACACTGCGGCGGTGGTGAAGCGAACTGACGACAGCAGGCAAAACAAGCTGCAGCAGAATTCCGTTGATCACATCGTCCGGCTTCAAGGACAAGGAGAACAATGCGGGAAAAAGAGACGCCAAGAGAGCGGACTGCCATCCGAATCTCAAGCCGGCCATGAAGATAGGCAGCGACCTTAAATCACCTGTAATGTAATAATGCGATACAGGCAGCAGCAACATGATGGTGGAAGCCAAACCCGAGAGGATCGGCGCGATGATTTTCTCGTGGGCTTGTACAAAAAGGATGTTGCGTATTTTTAAAGCAAACACATTCATGGTCACCAGCGCGGAGGCATTGGTGACGACAAACAGCAAATCAACCATTATACACCCTCACCCGCAGCGAAAAGCCTTTACTGCTCGTTATCTTCTTTGGCCATTTCTGCTAATTTTTGAAGCAGAATGTGCTGAGGCATATGCATCACATGTTCAATAGGAACTTTCAAGGCTTCAGCCAGCTTTTTTGCCGTTTCGGCGGAAATTTGCAAAGGACGGTTCATCGATCTGCCTCCTTATTCATCTAGTTTTATTTATACACCTCCTAATGGGATTATTCAAACATTTTGTTTATTTTAGGAATATTTTGGGTGGATTTTATTTCTTTTTTTGTTTTTTTTATGGTTTAATATTAATGTTGATTAAGCCATTTTAGTGAGGTGAAAAGTCGCAGTGAAATTACCGCTGAATCAAACCTGGAATTTGGAAACGATTTTTGAAAACGGCAGCAAGTCCAATCCGTTCTCCGCTTTTATCGAAGAAATCGAGCAGGACATAGCCTTATTCAGGCAGCAGCTTGCGCAAATGGAAACGCCGCAAAGTCTGGACGATTCCGCTGCATTGCAGCTTCCGATCGAAAGGCTGCAAAGTATTTCGGCACGGCTAAAGGAAGCCGTTTCCTTTACGGCTTGTTTGACCTCCCAGGATCAAAATGACAGGAATGCCGTGCTGCTCTCAGGGAAATTGCAGCAGCTTTCAGCTTCCTTTATTTCTGCTCTGACGTTATTTGAGCGGCTGTTGACCTCTATTCCCGATGCGCTGTGGGAAGCGCTGTTGGAACAGGAAGCATACAGCCGGCTTGCTTTTATTCTCGATGAACGTCGCCGTCTGGCATTGGAGAAAATGCCTTCGGAGCTGGAAAGCCTTGCCGCTGATCTTGCGGTTGACGGCTATCATGGCTGGGGAGAGTTGTACAATACGGCAGTCAGTCGTATGGAAATCCCCTTTGGGCAGCAAGGAGAAATACAAAAGCTTTCTGTCGGTCAGGCTCATAATATTCTGCATTCGCCCGATCGGGAAGTACGCGGGAAGATGTTTGCGGAGTGGGAGAAGGCATGGAGCGATCAAGCGTATTTTTGCAGCGACGCATTGAACCATTTATCCGGCTTCAGATTGCAGCTGTATAAGCATAGGAACTGGTCTTCCGTACTGAAGGAGCCGCTTGAAATCAACCGCATGTCGAAGCAGACACTGGAGAAGATGTGGGAAGTCATTAATCAGAACAAGGAGCTCCCTTTGCGGTATTTGAAAAGAAAGACGGAAATGCTCGGTTTGCAGCAGCTCAGCTGGCATGATGTGGAGGCGCCGATCGGTTCCGATGCGGAGAAAATTTCTTATGATGAAGCCGCGCAAATTATCCTCGAGCAATTTCGCAAATTCAGTCCGCAAATGGCCGATTTTTCGCAAATGGCATTTGAACAGCGCTGGATAGAAGCGGAGGATCGTCCGGGGAAAAGGCCGGGAGGATTTTGCACATCATTTCCCGTCAGCAAGCAAACTCGTATTTTTATGACCTTTGGGGGTACGTTGGACAATGTTTCGACATTGGCCCATGAATTGGGCCATGCTTATCATCAGCATGTGATGAATGATCTGCCGGAGCTGCTTCAAGATTATGCAATGAACGTAGCGGAGACGGCTTCCACATTTGCGGAAATGATCGTGTCGGCTGCCGCCGTCAAGCTTGCCAAGAACCGTGAGCAAAAGTTGGCTTTGCTGGAAAACAAAGTGCAGAATACGGTGACGTTCTTCATGAATATACAAGCAAGATTTTTGTTTGAGCTGTCTTTTTACGAAGAACGCCGCAAGGGCTTGGTCAGCATCGAACAATTGAACCGGCTGATGGAGGAGGCGCAAAAGCAGGCATTCGATTTTGCGCTTGCCGAATACCATCCGCATTTTTGGGCCTCCAAGCTGCATTTTTACATTACCGAGACGCCGTTCTACAATTTCCCATACACATTCGGATTTATGTTCAGCGCGGGAATATATGCAATTGCGCTCAAGGAGGGCCCGCAGTTCGAGGCGCGTTATGTGGATTTGCTCAGGGATACGGGCGCGATGACGGTGGAGGATTTGGCCCGAAAGCATCTCGGCGTGAATTTGAGCGAAGCCGATTTCTGGCAGGGTGCGATTGATCTTTTGCTTACTGACATCGATGAATTTTTGCAAATGACCGAAGAATTCGCTGCAAGCAAATAACCCCCGCGAGGGGCTGATGCAAAAGAACCTTCAAAACCACGATGAAAGTGGAACTGAAGGTTCTTTTTAATCCCATATGTACGTTGTTTTATTAAGTTGAACTGATTTCAATCAAAGCTTGATAATTTGCATCGTTTGCTGCAATTGCGTCACCATTTTCGTCATTTGCTCCGCTTGCAGGACCATGGCGTTCACGGCTGATATCTGTTCGTTCATCGCAGCGGAAACCTGCTCGGTTCCGGCAGCGGACTGTTCGGTAATCGCCGAAATGTTCTCGATGGTTGAGGAAATTTGCTGGGCGTTCTGCAGCATCACGCTGCTCTCTTGGGCAAACCCGTATATCTCTTCGGTAATGAATTTGACGCTGGATACGATTTCCGTAAATACCTTCTCTGTTTCATGGATCAGATCATTTTGAATTTTGACGATTTCTTGATTGGTGTTGATGTTTTCGATTGCCTCTTGGATGCCTTGTTCGATACGATGCACCAGAGTAAAAACCTCGCGCGTTGAATTGGTTGATTCCTCTGCAAGCTTGCGCACCTCTTGGGCAACAACGGCAAAGCCCCTTCCGTGTTCTCCGGCACGGGCTGCTTCAATTGAGGCGTTCAGGGAGAGCAGGTTGGTTTGCTCGGCTATTTCCGATATCGTTTTGGTGATTTTATTAATGCCCTGCGCTTGTTGGGCAAGCTCTTCGATCGTTTTGGAAACAACCTCGGTAGCCTCGACGTTCTTCCTCATGCCTTCGCTTTGGCTTTCCACCGCTTTGCGGCCTTTGTCGACCAATTGTACGGTATTCTCGGAGCGGGCGCTCATCTCCTGGGAGGAGCGGGCATAGTTGGTCACTTTTCCCTCGATGTCCTTGATTGAACTGGACATATGACCGACTTCTTCGGAAATTTGCGATGCTCCTGCAGCAAGCTCGCCGGTGGATAATGTAACCTGTCCGATTACGTCTTTAAGGTTTTGATTTTTGAAGAAAATATCTTTGCTTGTATCGGCCACGTGCTTGGAAATGGTTGTTGTACCATTCAAAATCTCCCGCAGCTTGTCCATCATTTTGTTAAAGGAAATGGCCAGCTGTCCGATGGAATCGTTGGCTTGATTATCCACCTTTTGGGTGAAATCCCCTTGAGCGATTCTGGTGGCCGCTCTTGTTAAATTTTCAATCGGTTCTGTAAGCGCTTTTTCAAGAAGTAAAACAAAGGGCACACTGGCGGCAATGAGTGCGAGCAAAATGATCAGTCCGATGAAATGATTGATGCTGGATGTCAGAATGAACACGAGTGCGATTAAAGAGTAAACAGCAATTAAAGAATAGCAACCCATTTGAAGCTTTCTTTTGAAAGATTGAGCATTTATCCAATTCATATCTTGTTCCCCTTTGTCAGTTTTATTTGGGAATCTTTGCACATAGAAATTATAGCATCAACTGAGAAAATGGTCTATGGATGTCTTGTTTTGCGGAGGAACGAACTGAGAATAATGCATGATTATGGATAATTTTGAATAAGAATGTATTTTTTTGTTGTAAAGGAAAAAAAATCGACTTATAATGAGTCTGAAGTCCTATTTTGCAGCACAACAGAAAATCGTGAACGAAAAGGAGGGAATTTAGTGAATTTGCACCAAATATCTTTGCCGCGACAAGTGGATTTGGTGTTCAGGGAAATTAAGGAGGAACTGGCCTATCTATCTTCTGGAGTCGTATTCATTCAAATCCGCAGCAACATTGTGGGTAAATTCGGCATCAAGCACGATCCCGTGGAAAACGATGGCGCCGAGCCTTCCCGAGCAAGGAGGGTAATGACGGAGGAGCATCTGGAGGCTTTTCGCAAAATGGGTATTGAATGCCTGCAGCACAAGAGAAATTGGACGCATGGCGAAATCTGGTTTGAATTTGCGCTCAGAAAAGGGCTGTTGTCTGCCAGCTATCAATTCGAATCCAATTACAACATGGCCAATCTCGTGCTCAATACCAAAATCATCCGTCCTTAGCCGGATGGTCACGGCAAAACCTGCGTTTGAGGGGGATATTGGAAGCCTCGCTCAATCTCCTTTTATCCCCTCAAACAGCTTCAAAACTGACTTTCTTACAGCTCTCGGCCCTTAGATGGATGGACGGCTGCAAACACAAAAAAAGGTGACGGATGCCACCTTTTCCGTAAAGAGGTTTCGAAAAAACATTATCTTTGACCTGCGAGCTGCTGCTCGGCCATTTGTACAAGACGACGGGTGATGTGCCCCCCGATCGCGCCTGCATCTCTAGTTGCCATAAACCCCATGTATCCGTCTTGAGGAATTTGGATTCCCAATTCTTGAGCAACTTCATATTTCAGCTGATCCAAAGCTGCGTTTGCCTGAGGGACTACAAGTGTGTTGCTGGAACGACTTTGTCCTTGTGCCATCTTTATCACCTCCTCGACACTAACTATTATGAACCAAAAATCTTAGAATACTCTTTAAATCAATTGGAAATTGCAACCATAGAAATGTAATGTGAGAGTAGATCGCTATTCTAAGTTTGGGTTTGACAATCCGGCTGATCCGGGTATAATAATACCAACGAAATACAGCACCAGCCGAGACGGGAACAAGTAGCGAGTTTGATTGCATTGCAGAGAGCCGGTGGCCGCTGAAAACCGGTATGCGCAAATTCCCGAATGGATCCCCGAGCTTAACGTTGAACGGTTATGAATCGATTTTTTTTAACCCAGTAGACTGCACGATTGATCCCCGTTACAGGATTCTGAGATTCTTGGAAGCCGCCTAAACGTTTTCAAGAATGAATTAGGGTGGTACCACGGCCTTTCGTCCCTTCTGACGGAAGGCTTTTTTTGTTTCGTTAAAGCTAAACAATCGAAGGAGGAAATGAAAATGAAGAGAGTGCTTTCCGGCATACAGCCCAGCGGGCAGCTGACGCTTGGAAACTACATCGGTGCGATTGAAAATTTCGTGAAATTGCAGCATACGCATGAATGCTATTTTATGGTGGTAGATCTGCATGCGATTACCGTTCCGCAGCAGCCCGAAGCGTTAAGAGAACATACGGAGTCCGTTGCGGCGCTGTTCATAGCTTCCGGCATAGATCCGCTCAAATCCCGCGTATTCGTGCAATCGCACGTTCCCGCCCATGCAGAGCTGGGGTGGATTTTGACGACACTGACTTATATGGGAGAATTGGAACGGATGACCCAGTTTAAAGATAAATCGCAGGGTAAGGACTCGGTGGGTGCGGGTTTGTTCGTTTATCCGTCCTTGATGGCCGCGGATATCATGATCTACAATGCGGATTTGGTACCGGTAGGGGACGATCAAAAGCAGCATTTGGAGTTGACGAGAGACATTGCCCAACGTTTCAATCATCGTTACGGCGATTATTTTACTGTTCCCGACCCTTATATTCCGGAGGTGGGGGCGCGCATCATGTCGCTGGACGATGCTTCGAACAAGATGAGCAAGAGCAACCCCAATCCGGGAAGCTACATCGCGATGCTGGACTCGCCGGACGAAATCCGCAAGAAAATCAGCAGGGCGACGACCGATTCCGGCAGGGATATCCGATACGATCCTGCGGAAAAGCCTGAAGTAAGCAATTTAATCAGTATTTATGCGCAGTGCGCGAATATGAGCGTGCGACAAATCGAGGAGCGGTATGCGGGGCTGGGCTATGGACAATTCAAGAAGGACCTGGCCGAGCAAGTCGTGGCCGTTCTGGAGCCGATCCAAGAAAAGTATAAAGAAATTCGCGCTTCCGGACAAATCATCGAGTTTTTGCGCAGCGGCGCGGAAAGAGCTGCTGAGGTCGCCAATCAAACATTGGATCAGGTCAAGCAAAAAATGGGCTTTTTGGCCAAGTAAGCGGATAAAAGCCGGGGCAAAGGCTTGCGGAAAAAAACAAACCTCACCCGCTCTAAAGCGGATTTTGAGGTTTGTTGATTTTTTACGGTTTGCTTTGATTTCGTTTTCGGATCTTGGCCTTCAGCACGAAGCCGAATCCGATAAATACCAGCGCGGCAAGGGAAAAAGCTCCGGCCAAAAGCAGATTGTCAAAGCTTAGCGAAATGCCGATTGCGGCTAACAGCATAATGCCGATGACGGAAAATAAAAGGGCCAGTCGTTTGCTCAATGCATTCACCTCAAAGCGTATCATACCGTAAAAAAGAGGTCAGCTCAACAAGTCCACCCGCAGCTTTTTCTCCAAACGCGAGTCGCTCAACCAGCCGACATAAGAATCGAGCGGCTCCATCTTATGGTCCATCAGCAGGACTGCAACGAAAGGGTACTGCTTGCGATGGCGGTAACGGACATCCATCCAGCGCACTTCAAAACCCCAGCCGTGTTCTTTGACCTCCGCGCAGGCAAAGGAGCTGAAATACAGAAAGGAAGCAATCACCGTATGCTTTTTGGATATCTCGACGGCGGGATGGATGTCGCAAACGGCCGAGTCGATCCAACTCAATTGTTCATTTTTGCATTCACCGAGCATAAAACTTCCGTCCGCTTTTTGTTTTACTACATTCCAAGCATTAAGATGCACCGTGGGAATGAGTGTATAGCGCTCGCCGGGAAGATGATTTTTGTCCTTTAGGGGGAGGCTTCGCTGCAATTTCGCGTGCGCCAAAGTCCGCCAGACGTAATACAAAACAAGCAGGGCGTATACGGTTGTGAAAATGTAAGCGGGAGAAGCCAAGTGGAGCGACCACATGAGAATGCCGATAATGTGCGAGATAAAAATGAACGGATCGAATATATGGATGATATTCCATGAGATCCAGCGTTCCGTCAACGGACGTAACGCTTGGGTACCGTAAGTATTGAACAAGTCGCTGAATACATGGAGCGCGACCGCTGCAAATACCCAGCCTGCAACATGCAAAAGCGGCGCTGCAGGGAAAGCGAGATTCAAAAACAATGTAATAAGAATCGTCCATATTCCCAGAAACGGCAGGGAGTGCGTGATGCCGCGATGGTTTTTTATATAGGCGGCATTGCTTTTCAAACGAAGCAGGCTGTCAAAATCTGGAGCCTGGGAGCCGATAACGGTTCCGATCAATACAGCTGTGGCCGCTGTACTGTGTGCAGCGATAAGGGGATCGACATAAGCGAGCCCGGCCAAACCGAAGCCTACGACAAGATGAGTTCCGGTATCCAATAAATCTCCTCCAAGCTGTTGTTAGATTATTTGTTGTTCTTCTTATTATTTTACCACTTTTCAGTTAAAAATAAATCTTGGGAGGAGAAAAAGGCCAAGAACGAAAAAAGGCAGAAAATGCGCGCAAGCTTTGTCAAGCTTCCGGCGTTTCCAGCCTTTTTGCATTACCTTCCGCCATAGGTGTAGGTGTATTTTAATTCGCCCTCAAATGTAATATAATCAAGGTTCACCATCAACAGCAGCGTCCTCATTCCGGTTTGCGGATCGCTGATGATAATGTGATCGCGTCCCGCCGCTTCCAGTCTTCCCTTGAAGATTTTGGCATTCCACTGCGTATTGTTCTCGTAGGTCATGTAAATGGTTGCAGTTTTGCCGATGTTAAGCCGCAGGATGTTTTCAATGTACGATTGCTCAAGCGGCAGCAGTCCCGAGGGAGTGGGCATCTCGCCGATGATGCCTGGAGATGGTGCCATGCCGCCGGAGGGAACCCCTTGTGGATACATGCCGTATGGGCTCGGCGGGGGATACGCAGGATTCTGATAACCGTATGGATTTACTTTTTGGTAAGGATTGTTCATCATAAATGTTTCACATCTTCCTTTCCGTATTCGCCTTTTTCAGTCACGCCCGGGCAGTGTTCCCGTTCGCGCACCCGGGAATACTACGTGACAGTCAACTTTTTCCATTCAATGGATTAGGCCAATATCCATAGTAACAGTGTATTGGAGTAGGCGGCAGTTTGTGACGATTAGTGTCAAGGAATTTTCTCACTGTATTGGCACGGATAAAGCGACAATTTTATGAACACCGGCTTCGAACATTGTCAAATGGCAATGGGGTTGTTATGATAAGGTAGAAATTGAAAACAAGCGATTTTTTTCACAGATCATTGCATGCTCTTGTTCAATCGGGGAAGGGTTACTATATAGATGTGAATGGATCTCTTAACTTTAAGGGGGATATATAATCAAGTGGACAAACAGCTGTTGAGTTTTCAAGCTTCCTCTGAGGCCATCTCCGATTCGGTAGTGTCCACGAAACAGCGGGCAAGCTGGAAGGACTACATCCAGCTGACCAAACCGGGCATCCTTCGTTCCAATATGATTGCAGCGTTTGGGGGATTTTGGTTGGCTTCTCACTGGAGCATAAACTGGGTGCTTTTAGCATATATGCTGATCGGAACAACTTTCGTCATGGCATCGTCTTGTGTTTTTAATAATTATTTAGACAGAGATTTGGATCAAAAAATGGAGAGAACAAGCCACAGGCCGCTTCCGTCCGGTCGTTTGCAGCCAAATCAGGTACTGAGATTCGGCATCATACTTGGCGTAATCGGGTTGTCTACGCTCTTCCTGCTTGTGAACTGGCTGGCTGCATTGCTCGGTCTGATCGGCATGTTTGTTTATGTGATCATCTATACGGCCTGGCTGAAACGCACATCGACACTCAGTACAGTGATGGGGTCGTTCTCCGGAGCGATGCCGCCGATTATCGGATATACTGCGATCACCGGTCATATGGACGCGGGAGCCTGGATCTTATTTGCCATCCTTTTTGTTTGGCAGCCTCCGCATTTCTGGTCTTTGGGCATTCGCCGCAAGGAGGAATACAGGGAGGCCGGATTTATGATTCTTCCTGTTGTCAAAGGAGTCAAAAGAACGAAGCTGCAGATGATCCCGTATATTTTTCTGCTGATCCCGGCTTCGGTGCTGCTTTACACCTTTGGTTATGTGGGCTGGATTTACCTGACGGTTTCCTTGCTGATGGGGATAGTCTGGCTGTTCATGACGATCAGCGGTTTCAAAGCGGATAACGACGAGAAATGGGCGAAGAAAAACTTCATTTTCTCGGTCAACTACTTGATGATCACGTTCCTGATCATGATGATCGATACGGTCAGATTATAGACTCAAATTTAAAAGCACGAACGATTAAACCTCTATTCCTACTATAAAAAGTGGCAATAGAGGTTTATTTTGGGACAGGGGAGGAAAATGGCTGTATATTCGATTTTACTGAACAATGTAATTCCGCTTGGCATTATGATTTCTTTGGGGATGATCCTGCAAAGGATCTTCGATTTGGACATTCGCACATTGTCGTCAGCATACCCAATCCGCTTTATGTGCCGCTGAACTATGTTGCCGGAGGCTTTTTTGCCGTTGCTCTGAATACTTTGGGCGTTCAACTGGGCAATTGTGACGGTTTCCATGGTCATTTATTTGATCGGTTTTATTCCATAAACGTCGCTGCGCTCTTGCAAGGAAGAGAGCGCAGAAGAGGCGATGAATTCCTGCAGCCCCGCTTTTTCCAACTGGCGAAGCAGATATTCCTCCGGCGTACCCTCAACCCCGGCATATCCTCTCTTCGTATACATATGCTCCGCATCGGGAAAGGTGTCTCTCAAAGCGGAACGGATTTTTTTCCCCGGAGCATCGTTATCGGTAAAAATAAAAATCTGGCGATCGCCGATTTTCTTCTTGAGCTCGTTCAGACGCTTCGTACCCGGTGTGCCGTAAGTGCACAGGATCGGAATTTCGCTGTCAAGCAGCCTGCGCAAACGGCTTTTATCGTTTTTTCCTTCCACAATGATGGCGAAATCCATGGAGACCCTCCTGATTGCATGGCTGCAAGGCTGTTTAACGTTTTTGTATTATACCATAAAGCTTTACCCAACGATAAACCCCAATATCCTCATTTCCCGAGAAATGTCGGATTCGAGTCACGCTGGGTCAGCCGCAGCTGGGGTAGCGGGAGAATGATCAGCGAGAGCATGATGACCAGAAAAGCGATATAATACGGCGACATGAAAGAACGAATTTGTCCTGAAATAAGCGGTCCGAAGAAGGCGCCGATGGAAAAGGAAATGGACAGCATGGAAAATACCCGCCCGTACTTTCCGGCTTCGCTCTCGCCTGCCAGCAGGGTGGAAAGAGCAGGCAATATCAAGCCGTGCGCCATGCCGATGAAGAACAGTGAAACGGGCAATGGAACAGGCCAGGAAAGAGCCATGCCGAAAAAGATCACCGCCATGCCCAAGCTTCCGCCTGCGGTACGCAGAAAAGACGACGTGCGGTTCAAAAAAAGCATGCTTAAAGTAAACAACGCGCCGATACTGACAACGGAAAAGAGAATGCCCGAGCTGAGAATCGATTTTTGCGAGATCTCCATAAGAGGGAGCTCAAAAAATAAAATGCCCTGCGAGCATGAAAGCGCAAAAGGGATCCCGTATATAAGCCACGGTATGTTGGCAGCCGTTGATTCAGCCGTACGCTTGTTTGTCGTGCGGGCCGTTTCCGGCGTACCCATTCCGGAAAATTGCGGGGAAGGGATATCCCTGATTCCGATAAGAGCCAAGAGACCGGTTCCCATCAAAATCCAGCCCAGCATGGTGAAGGAGGCGGAAAAGCCCAGCTTTGCCACCATCAAGGCGCCGGCAGCGGGGGAAACGATCGATGCCAAGGTATGGACCACGCCGTTGCCAGCCATCAGCTTGCCTTGATGGAATTTGTCCCTTGCCAGCTTGGCAAGCAGGGCCAAGCTGGCAGGAGACAAAAAGGCAAGTACAAATCCGCTGATCGATCTTGTGATCAAAAGCTGATAAGGATTGGTCAATTTGGATTGATACAGCAAAATCACACCGGCAAGAAAAAGACTGAAAAAAATAAAAAAACGGCTTCCGAATCGATCCACACCGTATCCGGCCATTAAATTGCCCGGCAGATGCGTGAGCGAGTAGGCGCCCATGATCAGTCCAATGAAAGACGGCGCAGCTCCCAAGGAAAGAGCGAAGGGAGAAAGGATCGGGTATTGTGCATGAAGATCGAAAATGGCTACAAATATGAACAGGTAAAGCCAGATTGCCGTTTTCATCGGGATCACCACTTTGTAAAAGGTTTAGATATGATTACTTGTACGTAAGAAGTCGGACAAATATGCGCAATATTCCAATAGTCAAAAGCCTGCGGCATATGTTTTGAACTTGGCTTTTCATGTATAATCATTTAAGGAGAGGCAAATGGCAATGCTTGCGAAACGAGAAACGAAACAGGAGGGATGGCCATTGTCCGAACTGGCTGCATTAGGCTCCTCCGTTAACCTTTTGAATGTGCTGCTGTTTGTGATTTTGATCGCTTCGATGATACAGGGAGCGGCGAGAGGAGCGTCCGGTTCCGCCAAAAGGCTGATCTGGTTCGTACAGGATACGGCCCTCACCCTGGTATCGATTTACCTCGGATGGAAAGCGGCTTCGTGGCTTTCCCCTTATTTGAAAAGAGCCTTGGTTTCCATGGACATTCAAGTCCCGATGACACAGCTGCATTTTTTTCAGCAATTGTACTATACGTTGATTACCTCATTGCGGGACTTTTCCATGTTCCGCTTTGCGCTGCTGTTTCTTGTCGCTTATGCTCTGATTCGCTGGTTGACGGCTTTGCTGTGGTTCGCCGTATCGGGGTATGCCGGACTGTTCGCGCAGCATGATGAGCGAAGCGAATCGGTTTTCATCGGCAAAGCCTTCGTCAGCGGGGCGATAGGCGGAGTCATCGGCTTGCTGCTTGGCGCGGTTCGTGCGCTGATTGTGATCGCGATTTTGTTTCTTTATATCACCTTGCAGCCCGACGGGGTGTTTACCGGCTATATCAAGTCGTCTTCGCTTTATCAGCAAGGCGTAAGCCGGATCATAAAACCCTACACGGGTACGTTCATACAGCGCCATTTGCCAATGTTTACCAAGGCGGTCGAACAACAATTTCAACAAATTCTGCAAAGGAAATATGAGATCATCGACCGCAATATCCCAGCCGATGTGGCCAAGGCTGCCCAACAAATCGCCGGCGGCGACCGCAGCGATCGGGCAAAGGCCAAGTCGCTGTATGATTGGGTCGGGACAAGAGTACGCTATGATGATGAAAAATTAAGATTGTATGAAGACCAAGGTCAGTGGCATGAGCAAAATCCGGAGGAAACGTTCCATACGCGCAAAGGGGTATGCATCGACTATTCGAGATTGTATGCCGTAATGGCCCGTTCCGTAGGATTGAAGGTGAAGGTAGTAACCGGGCTTGGCGATGACGGAAAAGGAAACTACGGTCCTCATGCATGGAACGAGGTCTACGTAAGCGGCAAGTGGATTCCGCTGGATACGACCTGGGTGTCGAGCGGGGAAAACTGGTTTAATCCTCCGGATTTTTACAAGACGCATATTAAAGACAGCAATCAAGTGACAGGATGAAACGAACTCATAAACCCATGCAGGCCTGAGAAAGCAAAGATTCGAGAAAGGATTTCCGAAGATGAAACAGATGCATCAACTCGACAATCCGCAGTATGAAATGGCCAGGAAAAGACATTTTGCTTTTCGTCTGAATGTTTTTTTCTTTGTGATCTTTTTGTTGTTTTCCGCTTTGATCATCCGTCTTGCTTTTTTACAGTTCGTGCAGGGGACAAGCCTCAAGCAGATGGAGAACAGCACGTCGACGGTTTCCATCCCTATCGCTCCGATCCGCGGCAGAATTTACGATCGCGACGGCTATCCGATCGCATATACATCATCCGTCCAGTCGTTGTTTTATCGGGTTGAGCCGGGACAAAAGGAGGATGAGGTGATTGCGCTGGCCAAGCGTTTGTCCAAGGTGCTGAATGAGCGAAGCGAAAAAAATTCGCCAAAGCTGACGCCGCAGGATGTGATCACTCGCATGGACGTCGGCTATGATATCGATCAAAACGAACGGAAAATCATAGATTACTACTCCTCGCCACGGAGAATCAAAGAAAATTTGAGCCATAAGGAAATTGCGTATCTGCTTGAGCACAAGGACGAATTTCCCGGACTTGAGGTGGCTGAAGAAAGTGTCCGGCAGTATGATCCGCAGCAAATTGCCGTGCAGCTGATCGGTTATTTGCGTCCGTATTCCGTTGCCAAAACCTCGCCTGCCGGTTATCTTGACTTTTATCATGACACAAACAGCAAATCGCAGTATTTGAACGATGAATATGTCGGCTATGACGGACTGGAATTCATGTATCAAAATGAGCTGAGGGGCAAGAACGGCTCCAAAACCTATCCGGTCAACGCGCTTTCGAAAATTATCGGGCAGCCCGAGGTTGTCCCTCCGGTCAAAGGAGACAATCTTTATTTGTCCCTGCAGAAGGATGTCCAGCTGACTGCGGAGAAAGCCATCCAGGATCAATTGGAATTCATGAAAAGCGATCAGGCCAAACAGATGATCACACCGTACCGCGGCCATAATGCAGTCGCGGGCTATGCGGTCGCGATGGAAGTAAAGACCGGCAAGATTGTGGCGATGGCGAACTATCCCACCTACGATCCGAATAAGTGGCGGGGAGGAATCAGCAGTGAGGAGTACAAAGCCATTCAGAAGCTGACCACCAACGGAACGATCCGCGAACGATATGCAGATCTGCCTGATGATGAATTTTGGAAGCATCCTTCCTCGCTGATTCCACCGGGCTCGTCGATCAAGCCGTTGACCTCGCTGCTCGGATTGAATGAAGGACTGATCACGCCCGAGGAACGGTTTCAAGACTCCGGCTGCTTTTATTTCGGCAAAGCCAACAGCGCGCGGATCTGCAATTCGGATCGCCATGCTTACGGCAATATCAACGTGAGCCAAGCGATTGAGCATTCTTCCAACACCTTTATGGGGGCTATGGTCGGCAATCGACTATATTTGAGCAGCAAGATCAAAAATCCGCTGACGGTATGGGATCAATATATGAAGCAGTTCGGTTTGGGCGTATCTACGCAAAGCGGGCTGCCCGGCGAAAGCAGCGGGGATATTTATTACTTTAAAGACGCCGAGAAGTATCAGGCCCAATCCCCATTGGTATTGGGGGCATTCGGACAGGAAGCGAGATATACGACGCTGCAGCTGGCTCAATATGCAGTCATGCTGGCCAATCACGGCAAACGGATGAAGCCGCTTTTCGTTGACCGCATAACCGATTACGACAACCACACCATTGAAACGGTGCAGCCGCAAGTATTGAATGAAGCGGTATTTCCCGATAAATACTGGAAGGCGGTCGAGGACGGAATGTCCAAGGTTTTCGTTACCGGCTTTGACGGATTTAAATACAATTTCCTGCGCAAAACGGGAACTTCGCAATCGGATATCGCCGGGAAAAAACCGGAAAACGGCATCTTTATCGCCTATGCGCCCGCTGAGAACCCGAAGCTGGCGGTGGCTGTAGTCATTCCCGAGGGTGGATACGGAGCATGGAGCGCCGCGCCGATCGCGAGAAAAATCTTTGACGCTTATGACAAAACCGTTGGTTTGACCGATAAACCGGAGGCAACGGACGCCGCCAATAAATAGGAATTTTCTCTTTGGTCGGGGAATTATGGTATATTTGACGTAAAAAGAAGGAAGGGAATTATTCGGATATGTGCGGAATTGCAGGCATCGTATCATTTAATGGCAGTGAACCGTCCCATGAACAGCTGAAGCGAATGACGGATATTATCATGCACAGAGGGCCGGATGACTCCGGATTTTTCAGTGAAGCCGGGATTGGTCTCGGATTCAGGAGATTGTCGATTATCGATTTGGCCGAGGGCCATCAGCCGATCAGCAACGAGGACGATTCAATCTGGCTGATCTTTAACGGAGAAATCTACAATTATAAAGCGCTCCGCGAAATGCTGGTACAAAAGGGACACCGTTTCAAAACGCATACAGACACGGAAGTCGTTCTGCATATGTATGAAGAATACGGCGAGGAATGCGTCAAGCATTTTCGCGGCATGTTCGGCTTTGCGCTGTGGGACAAAAAGACGCGCAAGCTGTTTGCCGCCAGGGATCATTTCGGCATCAAGCCGTTTTATTACACAGCCGGGTCCCGGCACTTCGTGTTCGGTTCGGAAATCAAAAGCATTCTCGCCTCCCATCTGGTGACCAAGGAGGTCGACACGCAGAGCCTCTATCATTATTTGACGTTTCAATATGTGCCGGAGCCACGCACGATGTTCGCGGGCATTTTTAAGCTGCCTCCTGCCCATACGCTTACGGTTGATTCGGAAGGGAAAATCTCGCTTAATAAATACTGGGATCCGATGTTCGAGCCCGAGCGCCGGCCGATCGGGGAATACATCGAACAGATCAGGGCAACGCTCTCGGATTCGGTCAAGCATCACATGCAAAGCGACGTGCAGCGCGGAAGCTTTCTGTCAAGCGGAATCGATTCTACGGCCATTAGCGCGCAGATGCGTGCAATCGAACCGATCAAGACATTTTCGGTAGGCTTTGCAGGACCGAATGACGAGACGCCGATCGCCCAGCAATCCGCCAATGCGCTCAATACCGAGCACTATGCCAAAATCATTACGGAAGAGGATTATTTTGCAACAGTTCCAAAAGCGATCTGGCATCAGGATGAACCGGTTGCCGATCCTTCCGCCATCGCTTTGTACCACGTCGCACAGCTGGCGCGCGAGCATGTTACCGTGGTGCTCTCCGGCGAGGGTGCGGATGAAATTTTCGGCGGCTACCGCATCTATAACGAGCCGCTGTCGCTGCGGCCGCTCAACTGGCTGCCGCTGCCGCTCAAACGGGTGCTGCATAAAGTCATCGCCGGCATTCCCATGAATTTTTACGGCAAGAACTATTTGCTGCGGGGAATGACCCCGCTTGAGCAAAGATTTCTCGGAAATGCGCGTATTTTCAGCGAATCGATGAAACAGGAGCTGCTGAAGCTGCATAATCACAATACAGTTGCTCTGGAGGATGCGGTATCCGCTGCCAAGCCGTTTTACGAAAAAAGCGCACACTTGGATGCAGTGACGAGAATGCAATATATCGACCTGAATTTGTGGATGCCCGGGGATATCCTGATGAAGGCGGACAAAATGACGATGGCCCATTCCCTGGAGCTGCGGGTTCCCTTTCTGGATAAGGAGCTTTTCGAGCTTGTTCGGCGGATTCCGGCCGATTACCGGATCGCCGGCGGAACGACGAAATATATTTTCCGTCGGGCGATGGAAGGGATTGTTCCCGAATTCGTCCTCCAACGGCCAAAGCTGGGTTTTCCCGTTCCGATGAGGGACTGGTTGAAAGGCGGCAGGGGAGACGCGATTTTGCAGCAGATTCAGGCATCGGGCGTGGAGCGCTATTTCAGAATGGATCATATTCGCGACATGCTGCAAATGCACAGAGCCGGAAAAGGCGATTATTCCAGACATTTATGGGTCCTGTACGTCTTTTCGCTGTGGCACGCCACTTACATGCAGCCGCAGTCGAGTCATGCCTTATCGGCGATTTGAGCGATGGAAAATGAATCAATAGCGGCAAGGAGAGGACAATGGGCAAATATAAAATCATTGCGTTGGATATGGACGGCACTTTATTGAATCATCAGCAGCAAATTTCCCCGGGCAACCGTGCAGCAATCCGCTCCGCATTGGATGCGGGCTTAAAGGTTGTGATCGCAACCGGGAGGGGGATTCAGAACGTTCGTCCGTTTTTGCGGGAATTGCAGCTCGAGCTGCCTTTGATTACCGCCAACGGAGCCGAAGTATGGAGAACCCCGGATCATTTGTACAGCAGAACGTTGATGGAGCCGGAAGCGGTTCGGCAGCTGCACAGCATTGCTGTTGATTTTGATACCTGGTATTGGGGCTACGCGGTCAGCGGACTGTTCAACAAGGAGAAATGGGTAGCCGACGAGAAAGCCGAAGCCTGGTTGAAGTTTGGTTATTATATGGAGGATGCCGCGATTCTGGAGCGCGTGCTGGAGCATATCCGCACTTTGGCGCCGCTGGAAATCACGAACTCCGATCCGCATAATTTGGAAGTGAATTCGCACGGCGTTTCCAAAGCATCGGGACTGCAGGAGATTTGCAATTGGTTCGATACGGATATGTCGGAGGTAGTCGCCATGGGCGACAGCTTGAACGATATGGCAATGATCCGGGAAGCGGGTCTCGGCGTGGCGATGGGCAATGCGCAGGAAGCGGTGAAGAAAGCTGCCGATACGGTCTCCTTGAGCAATGAGGAAGATGGCGTAGCCAAAATCATACATGATATTTTGGCAGCCCGCTGATTTTCAATCAATCTTTTTCCAAGGGAGAGATGGACGTGGTTAAAGTAACCGTTTGGAATGAATATGAGCATGAAAAGGAGAATCCGGCTATTGCTCAGGTTTATCCCCGGGGCATTCACGGCGCGATTGTGGAG
>CAZESH010000022.1:0-26149 GCA_964514665.1 uncultured Caryophanales bacterium | reverse complement strand
TGAAACGAACCGATTCCCGGATAATCGAACCTCGCTCCCCCAGTGTGGCCGACAAAAGGATTGACATCGCGAATTCCCAATATGGCGTTCAAGTCTTTTTCGTCGAAAATTCCCGAAACCCAATCCATATAATGACTGGTAAGTCCTCTACCGACCCACGGATTGTATGGCAATCCCGAATTGATCCACAGTCGCGGCGTTTCAATGCAGCCGGCGGCCATGACGATCACTTTGGCGGTCAGTTCCTCCGATTCTCCCGTCCAGGTGTCTCTGAATCGAACGCCGACAGCGCGCGAACCTCCCGTCGGATCGCTTTCCGTCAGGATTTTGGTCGTAAACGAGTTGGGCCGTATGGTCACGTTTCCTGTTTTCAACGCCAAAGGAATATAACTGACAAGTGTGCCCCGCTTGGCGATTTTGTCTACGGAAGGACCGACGGGACAGCCATTTACGCAGTGTCCGCACAAAGAGCAGCCCTCCATATGCGATAGTTCTTCGACCGAAATATCTGGATCGGTAATATGCTTGTTCGGGGGCAGGATCGCGTTCGGCATCGGCCGGTATCCAGGAGTTGTGACATCGAGCGTGGGAATGAGCGACCATCCCGCCCTCTTGGCTCCGTAATAAAATAATTCTTCCTTCGGGGTTGTCGGCGCGAATTGAACCGGCAGCGTGGCTTCGGCTTTTTCGTAATAAGGGATCAGATCCTTGTAAGAAATCGGCCACAGATTATCGATTGCAGACGGAAAGGAACGAGGAGAATTGGACCAATAGTGCTGCGTGGTGCCTCCGATACCGGAAAGCTGCCAAATGTCGCCCCTCTGCTTCTGGACACGGTGCCAGGGCGTCCGGCGGCGGTCCGCCGGACCAAAGCGGAAACGGCCCGAAATTACGTCATTCATGTTGTTTTCATACGTGTTATAGTGTTTCCTGTATAACTCGACGTCCAAATCGTCAAAGCTGGAGCTCAACTCCTCTCCCCGGTTGCTATTGGGATCCGGCCACTTTTTATTTCCGTACCAGGG
Organism: uncultured Caryophanales bacterium; assembly: GCA_964514665.1. Classification (GTDB taxonomy): domain Bacteria; phylum Bacillota; class Bacilli; order Paenibacillales; family KCTC-25726; genus CAZESH01. The sequence continues at coordinate 25,124 of CAZESH010000022.1, read as the reverse complement.
GCCGGCTTCCAACAAGAGCACGCGCAAGCCTTTTTCTCCGAGCTCCTTGGCCGCCACGGCCCCGCCTCCGCCGGACCCGATGACGATCACATCAGCTTCCGTTTGCTGCATTCAAAATCCCTCCTCCATTGTGCTGAAGCCACAGCATCATGCCGCGGTAAAATTGCGGATATCCGCGGGATACCCCAGGGTATCCGACCTGTCGCCAGCCGATCGGAAAGTACTCCAATATGCGCTGATCGGGAGGGTTGAGACGTGTCGATCCGTAGCCCGACCACTCGGAATAATTGCCGAATAGGGTCATTCGATTCAATAAATCCACCGTGAATTTTACATAACCGCCGTCATTCCGGTAGGGCTCGGGGAGCGTTTCGAGATCGACTTCGAGCCGTTCCAGCATGGACAGCACGCGAATTCTGTCGCCAGGCGGCAGAGCGGCATATGCAACGCCGCCCGCAGGCGAATATTGATAGGGAAATTTTGTGCCGCTCTTGACGATGAATTGGTACGCGGCTGCATCGAGCAGCCTTCCAGTAGAATACGCCAACGGAAAAACGACCAGGCTCATTCCGAAATTCAATGAAAGGGAGTGGTCCAGTTCCCATATCATATACTCGTGGATCGATGATTCTGCCGCGCCGGGTATTTGCAGGGATCCATATGGAGAAAAGGCCGGAGTTCTTGGTACAATGGCTTCGACAAGCGCAAGAAAAGTCGCGATAGTTTGCGGATCTACCTGCAAAGCATATTTTCTTGCCGGATGCATACGCAATCCTCCTAAGTTTAAGGTCAAAACATTACAATTATATGTGCAATAGTGAATGGGTATTCTGAGATTATATCCAGCGAGTCATTCATCTGCTGCATAACATTTTTCTTTTGAGAAAAAATACTGAAGTGTGAAAAATGTTACATCAAATTTCCCATAATTTGCATATGATCAAAGGATAGTAAATCGGACATTTCAGTATTGTCCAAAAAGGAGGAAAAATGACTACATATTCTGATGACCAAACAACGGCGGAAACCGTTCGTTCCCTGCCACGCATCGGGTCTCCGGCTCCGCAATTCGAGGCTTCGACCACGCATGGCACGATACATCTGGAGGACTACACGGGCTCATGGCTGGTAATGTTCTCCCACCCTGCCGACTTTACGCCCGTATGCACAACCGAATTCATGGCGTTCCAAGCGATTTATCCGCAATTGAGGGAAATGAATACCGAACTTTTGGGATTGAGCATCGACAGCGTGTATTCCCATATTGCCTGGGTGAGAAATATCGAGGAAAAGATGAGCGTCAAAATCGAATTTCCGGTAATCGCCGATTTGAACAAAGATGTGGCCTACAAATACGGCATGATCATGCCGGAGGAAAGCAAGACGGAAACGGTGCGCACCGTATTCGTGATTGACGACAAGCAAGTGATTCGCGCGATCAGTTATTATCCGCTGTCGGCCGGACGCAACATGGATGAAATTCTCCGTTTGATCCAGTCGCTGCAAACCTCGGATCGTCACGGCGTGGCGACACCGGCAAACTGGCGTCCGGGAGACAAAGTCATTGTACCTCCGCCGGGCACTCAGGAAGCTGCCGCTGAACGGGTTAATGACAACAATGTGGAGTGCGTGGATTGGTATTTGTGCAAAAAAACATTGGAATAGGTGAATCACCATGGCTTGTGTGAATGAGAAAGGTCAATTGAGCGAATCCGCAAAAGCGGTGCTGAAGGCAGCAATGGAACAGGCCAAATCGCCGATGGAACTTGCCGGGGAAGTCGGCCTGCCGCTTTTCAAAATCCGCGGCAGCTTGCGCGAGATGCCAAGCCTCGGGTTGGTCATCGAACAAGACGGAGCCTATGTCTCGAGTGATAAGGGCAAAGCCATGTTAAACCCATAAAAAGAACAGGAATGTCAAAATGAAAACGGAAACGCTGCAGAAGCTCATTCTGCAGCGTTTCCGTTTTTGATCTGGATACTAATCCGGCTTTCCTATTTGCCTTCTTGCAAAAACTGTTCAATGCGGGTTTTGATGGCATCGCGAACCTCGCGGAATTTCGCCATGATCTCCTCTTCCGTTCCCGTTGCCTTCGCCGGATCTTCAAATCCCCAGTGCCATTTGATCACGTTCTTGTTGGAGATGACCGGACAGTGCTCATCGGCATGTCCACACAGCGTGATCACATAAGTGGAACGGTTGAGAATGTCCGGATCGATCACATCCGAGCTGTTATTGCTGATATCGATCCCGGCTTCCTTCATTACTTGCACCGCCCGCGGATTAAGCCCGTGCGCTTCAATGCCGCCGCTTTTCACCTCGTAGCGGTCACTGCCGAGCGATTTCAGCAGGCCGTCGGCGATTTGGCTTCTGCATGAATTTCCTGTGCACAAAAAATAAATCAGAGGTTTGTTGTCCATGTGAATCTCTCCATTTCCATTTTTATATTATGAAATCAGCATTAACCAGAGATAAAGTCCCGCCAGCGTGATAAACAGCGTCGGAACGGTAAGTATAATGCCCGTCTTAAAGTATTGGCCCCAGCTGATCTTGATCTCCTTGCGGGCCAATACATGAAGCCACAAAAGCGTTGCCAGCGACCCGATCGGCGTGATTTTGGGACCCAAATCGGATCCGATTATATTGGCGTATATGAGCGCTTCGCGAATCGTACCCTGGGTTTCCGTGGCTTTAATTGCCAGTGCGTCGATCATCACCGTCGGCATATTGTTCATGATCGAGGACAAGAAGGCGGCCAAATAACCCATGCCCAGTGTGGCAACGAATAATCCTTTATCCGCAATCGCCTGAATCGCACCGCTGAGCATATCGGTAAGCCCTACATTGCGAAGACCGTACACAACTACGTACATCCCGATAGAGAAAATCACGACCGCCCAAGGCGCTTCTTTGATAATCCTTCTGGTTTCGATGGCTTCGCTGCGACGCGCCGCGGCAATGAACAAAAGTGCGGCAGCCCCGGCAATGATCGATACCGGCACATGGATGAATTGACTGATCAGATAAGCGATCAATAGAACCGCGAGTATCAGCCAGGACAAGCGAAACAATCTAAGATCCTTGATGGCTTCATAAGGTTTTTTGAGCTGACCCGGGTCATAATTTCGCGGTATGCTTTTGCGGAAAAATAAAAACAAAACCAGCAAGCTTGCCAAAAGCGAGAAAAAATTCGGGACGATCATGCGGCTCGCATACTGCACAAAGCCGATGCCGAAATAATCCGCCGAGACGATATTCACCAAATTGCTTACAACAAGCGGAAGCGACGTCGTATCGGCGATAAACCCGCTGGCCATAATAAACGGCAGGATCATTTTTTGCTCGAATTTGAGCGCCCGGACCATCGCCAGGACAATCGGAGTGAGGATTAATGCGGCCCCGTCATTGGCGAAAAATGCGGCAACTGCCGCTCCGAGCAGAACGACATAAACAAACATCAATTTTCCGTTCCCTTTGGCCAGACGCGCCATATGCAGCGCCGCCCATTCGAAAAATCCGATTTCGTCCAACAGCAGCGAAATTAGAATGATGGCTACAAAGGCGAGCGTTGCATTCCATACAATGCCCGTTACGGTACCGACATCGGAGAAGCTGACAACACCGAAAGCAAGCGCCAACACTGCGCCACCCATTGCCGACCAGCCGATATTGAGACCTTTCGGCTGCCCTATTACAAAAATCAAAGTAATCAAGAAAATTAAAAATGCGATGAATGTCGACAAATCGTTTCCCTCCAGCATTTAATCACTTACATTCGATTCTCAAGCCTTTTGCAGCGAGTTCCTCCAGTTGTTCCTTTCCCGAGGGAATATGGTTCAAGACATCTGCAATATAAGGCTTGTCCTCCACGTTGAGGGAGTAAAACACCCACTGTCCTCTCCTGTTTTCAAGAATCAGCCCCGCATCCTTGAGCTTTCGCAAATGCTGGCTGACGGACGGTTGGGACATTCCCAGTACGGCAACAATTTCACAAACACAGCATGGATCTTCCTTTAACAAGGAGAGAATATGAAGCCGTGTTTTGTCGCCAAGCAGCTTTAACTTGTCTGCGACAGTTTCTAACGATTCCATAGCGTAAGCTTCCTTTCATTGGAAATAAAATCTCAATGCTTTAATTATTATATAATTATGTACTTATATAGTAAAGAAAATTTTTTAACCTGCGTTCCTCCGGAAAATCTGCCAATCGGAGACGGTGATGGTGTTAAAAATAAGCGGAGCTCCGCCTCCTTCGACGGCGCCCCGCTTTGCAGACAAAGCCAATTTATCACTATGCATGTTGCAGGGGGTAACCTCGCTCCCTGTGCTGGCAATCCCGATCGTCGGCTTGCGGAAATCCTCATCGGTAAATCCCGCCGCACGAAGCATCGCCCGGTTAGGCGCACGGTTTGCACCTTCGCTGATTACCCTGCTAACGGATTCTCAGATCCTTATGTCCTTACATCTATGTTTCCAAATTATGCTCGATTTCAAACCTTGCATGCCCATTTTCCAGCCATTCCAATTCATCCCGGGTAAGGTGCAGGTTCGTTGCCTCATGGCAAGAGTGCAGCTCATCCAGGTTCTGCGGTCCGATCAGCGCGCCGGCAGGAAAAGGTTGATTCAATACATAAGCGAGCGCGATTTGGATAGTCGAAGCATGCTTATCTTTGGCCATTTGCTCCGCCCGGCGAAACCGCTCCCAGTTTTCGTCGCTGAAGAAGACGCGCACCAAGTCTGGATTGGAGCGATCGTCCGGTCCGAATCGGCCGGTAAAAAATCCGCGTGCTTGGGAAGACCAAGACAAGAGAGGCATTTGCTTTTCTTCATGCCAGCTGCAGTCGGCGGCATCTGCGGAAACACATCCGGCCCAAAAGGGCTCCTTGGCTTTTGCCAGACTTAGATTCGGGCTGTTGAAGCTGAATCCCTTCAATCCGTGCTCCGCCGCATAATCATTGGCTTCTTGCAAACGCCGGCAGCTCCAATTGGAGGCGCCGACGGCCCCGGCTCTGCCTGCTTCGATATGCTCGTTCAAAGCCTCGATGATCGCCCCGACCGGCACGTTCGGATCATCGCGATGAAGCGCGTACAGCTCTACATGATCGGTCTGCAGCCTTTCCAGACTGGTCATCAGATCAGAATAAATGGCCTCGCGGTTTACCCGTGGACCGTCTGCGTTGTGATGCGCCCCTTTCGTCAGGATCACCACATCCGAGCGGTTTTTACGCTCCGCCATCCACATCCCGATTGCCGTTTCGCTGCCTCCCCCGCTGTATACGTACGCAGTATCCAAAGTCGTGCCGCCGATCCGCACAAACTCATCCATGATCTCGGAAATAGAGTCCAAAATCTCCGGCTTGTAATAGTCCGTTCCCAAAATCAGCTGTGATATTTTGCGTTCTATCCCTTGAATATGAAAATAATTCATTTCCTAAACCTCCCAACATCAGATATAGCCATTATAAAACGCTTTCTGCAGGTTTAGAATATGAAATTCTTGTGCGCGCATATTGAAAGATTGTCAGAGCTTGGCAAAATATGGCATTACAAAATTTCCGTTTCGATCATTTTTTGTTTTTGGATCAGTTCGATGCCGGGAATCCACACGTGAAAAACGGTTCCGCTGCCGATGTCGCTTTCCACGGAAACTTTGCCCTCGTGAATGTGAACCAGCTCTTTAACGATGGCTAATCCGAGTCCCGAACCCTTCTCATTTCTGGTCCCGCTCCGGTTGATCTTATAAAATCGGTTCCAAATTTGATCCAATTCTTCCGGCGGAATCCCGATTCCCGTATCCGCTACGGAAAAATGAATGTAATCTGCATCCTGAACCGCGTTGATCCGGATAGTGCCTCCGGGATCGGTAAATTTAATCGCGTTCTTGACCATATTGTTAAGGATTTGTTCCAACCTGTCCGGGTCGGCATAAACATCGGAAATGGGTTCACCCACGCCGACCTCCAAATGAATGTTCTTCTCCTCGGCCTGGGGTTCGAATTTGATCTTCGTTTTTTGCACCAGCTGTTTGACCTCGAGCGGGTTTCTGGACAAATGAAACTCATTGTTTTCCAATCTCGACAAATCCATGATGTCATCGATCAAACGGTTCATGTGCAGCATTTCCTGATAGATGATTTGATGGTATTTTTGCGCCGCATTTTCATCAATCAAGCCATCCAGCAGCGCTTCCAAAAAACCCTGCATGGCCGTAAGCGGCGTTCTTAATTCATGGGATGCGTTGGCCAAAAAGCCGATGCGAATCTGCTCTAGTTTTTTATTCTCCTGGTCGGCCTTCTCCAATTTGTTCACCATTTGATTAATGCTTGATGCGAGTTCACCGATTTCATCGCTGGAATCGATGTGGATGCGTTCGCTATAATCCCCCATTCCGATTTTAGTGGCAAACGTTTCTATTTTTTGCAGCGGTCGCGAGATCGACCAGGACATATAAGAAGCGAATGCAAGCGAGAGCAATATGCCGACCAGCGTTACCCATAAAATCGTTTCGCGGATGTTGCCGATCGCTTCATTGATTCCGGTTACCGGAGAATGCAGGATGATTCCCCCGTAAACCTGGTCATCCTTGCCCCATGGCACGACAACGGACAGCATCGGCTGGTTTTTTGTCTCGATTTTCAATGGAAGCACGGAGTCCTCGCCATTTTTAACTTTATCGACAATTGACTTATCCACCGATTTTCCGATGGAAACCTCGTCTTGAGTCGAGGTGGAAATGATCTTCCCCTGGCTGTCGAACAGCCAAATTCGCGCGTCGAAGGATTGATCCAGAAAGGATAGGATATTCACCACATAGTCGTTGCTGGTATCGTAGTTTTGAATCGCCAAATTGACCTTTTTGGCCTTTCGCAGCATATCCTGCTCCTTGGCGTTCATATAGTAATCCTTCGTTAAATAAGACATGAGAAACCCTACAACGCAGAGCCCCAGGATAATGGTCAGCATATAGCTGAGAAGCAGACGCAGAAAAATGCTTTTATTGATCATGGCCCACCTCGAATTTATAACCGACACCCCAGATGGTGTGAATATATTCCTTTTTCAGCTCACTCAGTTTCTCCCTGACTTTTTTGATATGGACATCGACCGTGCGGATATCTCCGATAAAATCGTAGCCCCATACATGGGTCAACAGCTGTTCCCGAGTATAGACCTGTCCCGGTGTTTTGGCCAAAAAAACAAGCAGATCAAATTCCTTCGGGCGAAAAGCGATTTTACGCTCGCCGACCATCACCTCCCTGCGTTCCAGATGAATCGAAATCGACTCAAATTCCAGCACGGTAAAAGGGTTCTCCTCCGCCTGCTTTTTCGGCTGCATACGGCGGAAGATCGCTTTGATGCGAGCCACCAGCTCCCTCGGACTAAAGGGCTTCGTGATATAATCATCCGCCCCGATCTCAAGCCCCAACACCCGGTCAAATTCGTCTCCTTTTGCTGTTAATAAGATAATCGGAATATCATATTTTTTAAGGATTTCACGGCATACTTCATACCCGTCCTTTTTCGGCATCATCACATCCAGAATGGCAATGTCCGGTGATTCGCTTTCCACTTTCTCCAACGCCATTTCTCCGTCCTCGGCTTCGATTAGCTTGAACTGCTGCTCCTCAAAATAAAGCCGGACAAATTCCAGCACGTGCGGGTCGTCATCGGCCACCAAAACCTTCAACCCGTTCATTCCATCACCCCTTCTCAGATCTCCCCGTTTGTATATTACATAATTCTCTCATAAGTCCTTTTTTCGGACGGTTATGCTCTAAATGCACTGGCTAGGCAATAAAGCAAGGAAGCGAAAATATGGTGCATTTTCGCTTCCTTGCTTTATTGGAATCGACAGCCTCTCCTTAATTACCTGTTGAACTGCTGCTGGAGGATCCGCTGTCTCCTGTAGAATCTCCGCTAGTCGAACCGCTGTTGTCGGTGGTTCCGCTTTGATCGCTTGAGGAACTGTCGGAACTGCTTGTATCTCCTGAAACCCCTTGATCCGATGTTCCGTTGTCGGCCGGTGAAGCTGTCGGCATTTCGTTGGAAGCCGCAGGCGGATTCGAGCTGGTATCGTCCGGTGTGTTGGAAGTTGTGCTCGAACAGCCCATCAGCGCCCCCGTCAATAAAAGTACACCTGCAATCGTCATCAATGTTTTTTTCATCGTGAATCTCTCCTCTCCAATCCTATGTTTTTCTATCTACGGTTCTAATGTAAACGATAAAAATGTCCATTCTATGGAATAACTTTTAAAGAACTATTAACTAAAAAAAAAGATTGCCGCTAACGGCAATCTTTCGAATTCAAAGCAAACTGCATGATCTGTAATACCGGTCATTCTACTGTAACACGACGCCCCGTTTGGAATGATTCTATCGCCGCATGAGCAAGTTTCAATACTCTTCTGCCTGCTGTGGCATGAATGGGCGGTTGTTGGCCGGCGCGGAAAGCCGCCAGCAGATCATCCATATGCTTGTCGAAGGTACGGTGGAATTCCCTGTCCACATCATTGAAATATCCCGCTCTCCATACTTCGGCGGTTTCGCTGCCGCTCTTTTGGAAACTGTATTCATGGACCGTATCCTCAATGAGAATTCGCCCATCCGTTCCGTTAACTTCGACGCGATGCGTATCCTTGTAAGCGTAGGACGAATCATAGGAACCGATCAAACTGCCTAAAGTGCCGTCGCCAAAACGAAGGGAAATCACCATTGTACTGAAGCCTTTGCCGGTTTTATCGGTCATTTCCGCCATCACCGATTGGATCGGTCCGCATAAATGCTCCAGCATATCAAACCCGTGACACTGCGTTTCAATCAAATTGGCGAATGGATGATCTTGTGATCCTTCCCCGCCGAATCTCCAGGTGGCAAAAACCGGCTCTCCCAGCTTCCCATCCATGATCGCTTGCTTGGCAAGCTCCACCGGTTTGGCATAACGATGGTTCAAATTTATCGCAAAAAACAAATTTTGCTTTTCCGCTTCTTGAATTAAATGATCCGCTTCCTTCAGATCAAAGACAAGCGGTTTTTCCACCAGCAGGGGAACACCGGCACGAATGACCTTGAGCGTAGCCTCGTAATGCCCTTGATTGGGCAAGCATAAACTGACCAAATCCGGCTGCTCGCGCATAAGCATCAGATCAATATCGGTATATCCTTTCGTATTGAACTCTTCTGCCCGGGCTTTAGTTTTATCTTCGTTGCGTCCGACAATGGCGCAAAAGTCAACATCCGGCCGACTGGCAAAAATCCGGGCATGCTGCTGTCCCCAATTTTCGGGGGATGAAAATCCGGCAGAAAGTCCTTTTCCGCTGCCGGAATTTCCTGCTCCGATCAAGGCGATTTTCAGTTTGCTTCCGGCTCTCGTCACAATCGATCAACTTCCTTCATTATTTTTTGTGCTGTGCAATTACTTCCTCATAGTATCCCTGCAGCTGCTCGGAAGGCCTCGACCACCCCAGCTGCTGAGAGGAAAGATAGGCATTTTCTCCGATCTGCCGCCTGAACGCATCATCTTTAAGCTTAAGCACAGTGATCATGAGGCTGTCTTTTTGATCTCCTTCATATAATAGCCCGTTCACGCCATCCTCTACCTGCTCGCAGGTAGGACCGCTTCTGGCGGCTACCACGGCTACTCCGGAAGCCATCGCTTCGAGCAGTACCAGTCCAAGCGTCTCCGTCGTAGAGGGGAACAAGAAAACATCCGCGGAAGCAAAAGCGCTGGCCAAGGTTTCCCCTTCCATAAAACCGGTAAACAGCGTGTCCGTTCCGGCAAAATGCTGTTCCAGAAAGGAACGGTACGGACCGTCGCCGACAATCGCCAGACAAAAATCCGCGGAGGCTTCCAGCACATCGCGAATTTTTTCGATTTCCTTCTCTGCCGCCAGCCTTCCCACGAACAGCAGCAAAATTTTGTCTTCACGTCCTCTCGTCAAGCGCTTGCGCATTTGAGCATCCTTGCGTGAAGGATGGAACAAAGCGGTATCCACGCCGCGAATCCACAGCTGCACATTGCGAAAACGCTTGTCCGTCAGCTCCTGCTTGACCGTTTGAGAGGTGCATAAATTCAAATCGGCACGATTATGCAAGGTACGAAAAAACCACCAGAGGATCGGCTTCAGAAAAGGCAGCTTGTAGTAATCGGCATATTTGGGCACATTGGTGTGAAAGGATGCAATCATCGGATAGCGATATTTTCGGCCGTAATAAATCCCGGCAACACCCAATATGGCCGGATTCACGACATGTACAAGATCGGGCTGAAACTGTCTCAGAATCTTTCCCACCTTGCGGGTAGGCATGGCCGCTTTCAGATCGCGATACAAAAAGAAAGATCGGGCGGGAATCCCCTCGATTCTGGCGCCGAGGTAATGCTTTAATCCCAAATCCGGAGCAATGATCAGCAGCTCATGCCCATTATCCAAAAGCCATCGTATCGTTGCGGTTAACCGGGTGACAACTCCGTCTTTTCTTGGCAGAAAGGTTTCTGTGATCAAGGCTATTTTCATGGTCTGTCAGCCTATTTCCAAGTCACGGTAGGCAATACGTTTTCTTTGAGCACACGGTCTTTGTACTTCAGGGACGTTTGCAAAATGCCGCGGACGACGTCTTCGGTCAGCAGCTGGGGCTCCAGTCCGAGATCAATGAGCTTCGTATGCGCAGCTTTATAATAATGCTTTTCCTTTTCTACCCGCGGATTGCTCACTTGGCTGATCTTGCACTCAAGTCCATCCAGCTCCGCTACGCGCTTTACCAATTCGGCAAGCTGCATGACGGAAAATTCCTCGGTAAATTGGTTGAACACGCGAAACTCGCCTTTGTCGGCGGGATTCTCTGCGGCAATTTCTATGCAGCGTACCGTATCGGTAATGTTAAGGAACCCTCTGGTTTGCCCGCCTTCGCCATAAACCGTTAGATCGTGACCGATTGCGGCCTGGATGATAAAGCGGTTCAATGCCGTGCCGAATACCGCATCATAATCCAAGCGATTGAAAAGCACCGGGTCCATCAGTGTTTCTTCCGTATGTAAACCATAAACGACTCCCTGGTTCAAATCGGTAGCGCGAATTCCCCATATCCGGCAAGCGAACATGATGTTATGGCTGTCATGCACCTTGGATAAGTGATACATGGAGCCCGGCTGCTTCGGATAGGGCAGAACATCCTCGCGTCCGTTATGATTTATCGTTATGTAACCTTCTTCGATATCGATATTGGGTGTACCATACTCTCCCATTGTACCCAACTTGATCAAATGACAATCCGGAACGATTTCTTTGATGCCGTACAGGACATTCAACGTGCCTACGACATTATTCGTCTGCGTGAAGACTGCATGCTCGCGATCGATCATCGAGTACGGCGCCGAGCGCTGCTCCGCAAAATGTACGAAAGCATCCGGTTTGAACTGTTTAAGGATTTCTCGCAAAAAGTCGTAATGCGTCAGGTCGCCTTCATAAATCTGGATGGAATGACCGGTCAATTCCTTCCATTTGTCCACCCTTTCTTGCAAAGATACGATAGGTGTCAAGGAATTGGAGTGCAGTTCTTCATCCCATTTTCGCCGGCTCATGTTGTCAACAATTGCGATTTCATGTCCTTTTTTGGACAAGTATAAAGCTGTCGGCCAACCACAAAAACCATCTCCGCCTGCAATCATCATTTTCATGTAGGTATCCTCCATCTAAATATTCTTTTTCATTATACTTCAACTGTCACGCATTACAAAGATTAAATTGCCAGGAAGATTCAAACAGGTTTGTCAGTAACGTAAACGTCGTGTAAGTCTGTTTCAACAGACGAAAGCACACCGGAGCTTCGGTGTGCTTTCGTCTGTCGACAAAGTCTGCAGAATTGAGGGGATATAGGGTTCTGGCGCAGTTTTGGCTTTGCAGGCAAAACAACATGTTTGAGCACAGTAGCCTATATTCTCTCTAAAATTTTTACTGACTTTGTCAACAAACTCAAGCACACCGATGCTTTGGTGTGCTTGAGCAATCTATTTTTGTGTTTTTTCATCCCAAACCGATATACCGCCTCTGAGATGCATCAGCGATCTGTGGCCGTGCTTGCTGAGAACGCGGCCGGCCTGCTTGCTGCGCATGCCGCTCTGACAATACAGCAGCACTTTTTTATCTTGAGGAATGTCTTTTATTTTGTCCTTTAATTGAGACAAAGGATAATTTTTGGCTCCTGGAATGTGACCGCGATCAAATTCATGCTTTTCTCTTACATCGATCAAAAGCGGTTTGTCGCTGTCTTTCATGTTTTCTTTGAACTGTGCCAGCGATAATGTGCTAAGTCCTTTCGTCGGCGCAAACATCCGGTATACCAGCACGACAAGCAGCAATCCGATGGCAATATTCACCAAGGTAGACGTATCCATATCCACATTCTCCTTCTCGTTTAAAGCTGATTATCTGCTTTTAATCAACAGCTCGACAGCTTCTTTTACCAGCTTGTCCGTGCTGTCGTTTCCTGCTTCGCGATCCTCGACAATGCATTTTTCAAGGTTCAATGCCACGATATACGCCATCGCCTTATCCACCGCGCTGCGCACTGCGGAAAGCTGACTGACAACATCCTTGCAATTTTTATTATCATTCATCATTTTTAATATGCCGTGAACCTGACCCTCGATACGACGGAGACGTTTGGTCACATTCTCATCATACTCCATAAATCTACAACCCTCCGATCCTATACTTGTATAGGTATTTAATCAAAAATAGCTTTTATTTTTTTAAAAGTCAATTCGGAATTAGCTGGATTGATGATGAATAATAAGAGCGGCCTGAACCGCTTCAGACGGTTCACGCCGCCGATAAAAATTCGGATTTATTTTTTACAGCAAACCTTATTGACCGAAAGCAACCTCTCCGGGCCAAGACGACATGCCGCCGGACATATTGGTTACTTTATAACCCAACTCAGACAGCCATTCGCAGGCCAATTTGCTGCGGTTTCCGCTGTGGCATACAACGATCAAATCTTGATCCTTGTCAAGCTCCTCATGTCTGAAGGACAGTTCTCCCAAAGGAATATGCTTGGCACTGGGAATATGTCCGGAGATCCATTCCATGGCTTCGCGCACATCGAGAATTTGGATATTTTCTTTTTTGTTCATGCGATCTAACACTTCGTTTGGACGTTGATTATTGAAAGCTGGCATTTTTAAGTTCCTCCATTTATGTTTTTAATTTAAAATGATACTCGTTCCTATTGTAACCCCTAAGAGCTGTAATAATAATCCTAGCAGCAATTTCATACCCCGAGGGGTATGATGAATTTTAAAAAAAATATGCTTGCAACTTGCCGCTTAATTATTAAAATATTCGATGGTTTCCTTCAGTTGGCGTTTTGGCTGTAATCCAACCATGGTATGTTTTTCCTCGCCGTTTCTAAAAAGCTTCATTGTCGGAATGCTCATGATTTGATACTTGCTGGCCGTAACCGGGTTTTCGTCCACGTTTAGTTTAGCAACCACCAATTTGTCCCCCATTTCCTTCGACAACTCCTCCAAAATCGGAGCAATCATCAAACAAGGCCCGCACCATGGCGCCCAAAAATCGACAAGGACAGTCGGGTTGGATTTAATGACATCCTGCATATTTGCATCGGATACAGTAACGATTGGCATCTTTATCACTCCTTTTTCTCTATTATACATATACCCCCTTGGGTATATAGATATCATATAACCGGAATTAATTTATGTCAATACGCGCGTTTCAAAAAATGTTCACAAAAAAACATAAATTTTGTTTCACGTTTTTCAACTAATCGGAGCTTGCCGCCGCCCCCGTATGGAGGCTGTCGGGCAGGCGTTTCGTTTTCGCTGCAAACAGGCTTGCCGCCAACAAATCATAGACGGCTTCAGCAAGAATAATGCCTGCTGCAACATCCAGAATGCTGTGCTGTTTGACGAATACAGTGGAAATAATGATCAGCCAAGTCCAGACGGAAATCACTGTTTTTAAAGCTGCGCTTTTTATCGTTCGACTGCGCACAACGGACAGAAACAGCAAATAACTCGATAACGCATGAATGCTCGGAAAGCAATTGTAGGGTTGATCGTGCTGGTATACGAATTGAACAAAATATGTTAAAATGCCGGTTCCGTCAATCTCCGGACGAGGCACCGTCGTTTGATAAAAAATGAAAATCACGTTGCTGATCATGACGCCGATAAAATAGGCGGTCATCGTATGCAGATAGCGCGCCCTATCCTTGAAGCAAAGAAACAGCAAATAGATATAAATAAGCGGCATCCAGCTCATATAGGGCAGGATAAACCATTTGACGAATGGGATATGTCTGTCAAATTGCGTATACATCGTATGAATGCTTTGAAAGCCGATTTGATCAATCCAGAGGTAAATCAAACTCATCAAGGGAATTACGGCAATGTAACTGACGGCGGCAAGATGACGTTTCATCCAAATCACGCTTCCTCTATTCCACTTTCGAGATTTATCGCCCAGTTTCCTTTTTCAAAAAGCGCTTCTCTTTTTCCGTCTGCCGTTTCCGCCGCAATGCTCATTTCCGCTCCACCAATCATGAAGTCAACATGCACCTGACTCATATTCAAACCGTTATCGGCCAAAGCTTCTTTGGACATCTTTGTTCCTCCCTCAAGGCAGAATGGAAAGGCCATGCCGATCGCCAAATGACAGGATGCATTCTCGTCAAACAACGTATTGTGAAACAGCAAATTTGTCTGCGATATCGGAGAATGGTGAGGCACCAAGGCAATTTCCCCCAAATAAACCGAGCCTTCATCAGTATCGATCAGCTTTTTCAGCGTTTCCTCCCCTTTTTCGGCTTTGACTTCCACAACGGCTCCATTCTCCAAGCGCAAAGAAAACCGATCGATAATCGTCCCTTGATAATGAAGCGGTTTTGTACTGCTGACCACACCTGTCGTTCCGGATTTATGCGGACTCGTAAACACTTCCTCTGTAGGAAGGTTAGGCACGAACCTGACTCCTTGCTCGTTGTCCGATTCCGCGGCAACCCAAAGATGCCGCTCAGGAAGCACGACAGTCAACTCGGTACCGGGCGCTTTATAATGAAGCTTTTTATATTTTTTGCCGTTGAGGTAGTGTTTAATACCGCCAAGCCGGTTTAAATGCGCTTCCCAGGCTGCGACAGGGTCTTTCTGATCGATGCGGTTGATTTTGAAAAGCACGTCCCAGAAAGCTTCCAATGCTTCTTCGGCTTGCTTTTGCGGAAAAATTTGCTCTGCCCATTTGCGGTTCGGAACGGCGGCGATGCACCAGCTAACCTTGTTAAAACGGGTGTAGTTACGGAATTCCATGACGGTCTGTGTTCTCGCTCTTGTCAGTTCGGCGATTTTACCCGGATCGATCTCATTCATCAGATCGGGTGTTTCCGCTAAAAGAACCAAGAAGGCGGCTCCCTGTTTAGCCAGGTCTGCGCGTGCATCTCCATACCAGGAAGGATATTCGCGAAACGCTTCTTCGGGTGCTTGCTGATATTTGATCAGGTTGAATTGCTCGTCCTGCCATTCGATATAAACGTCCCGAGCGCCTTCGGTATAAGCATGTTTGGCAACTACATGGACAAAATCCGCGGCTGCGACATCAGAAATGATCATCAATTTTTGCCCTTTTTGCAGGTTAACCCCGACTTTTATAGTCAACTGCGCATATTTTTCAAGCATTTCTTGAAACGATTTCATATTCGATCCCCTTTACCCGCGTTAATTTTTCTCATTCCATTATACGCTTATGTAAACGAAAAGTCCCGCAGCTTCGGCTGCAGGACTTGGGTTCTTTTTGATCCGAAAGCTTAACCATAATGCTTGACCGCGCAGCGGTTAGGGCCAATTTCCAAATCTGAAGCCTCTTCGTTGCTCACCTGCTTGACCCCCCGGTTGATATCGACGATGGTTTCATAATTAGGCGGGGTTTCTCCAAGCTGTTCCGATACTGTTTCTGTAAAGATGGCCTCGTCTCCGCCGCGCACAAGTTCATTTTCCTTTCGCAGGTCTCCGAGCACTACTCCCACATATCCTCCTGCCGTAATCTCCCTGAAGTCGGAATAATGGGAAGGAAGCACGATTACATCATCGGAGAGCTCATTCAGCTCGGTAATAATGGTATGATACAGCATTTTGGCCCATTCTTTGGCTTTGCCTCCAAGATCGGGTCTGCCCAGACCATTTACAAAAACCGTATCTCCCGACAAGAAATATTTATTATTCACCAAGAAAGATGTGCTTCCCGGCGTATGTCCAGGCGTAGCAATCGCCATCACCTCAAGCGTCGATGAACCGAACTGAAGCTTCAAACCGTTGGTTAATGCGTTATATTCACGCTTCGCACCCTGCATCTCGCTTGCCGATATCCAGTACTTGGCTCCTGTGTCTTTGGCCAACTGGTGCCCGCCGGTAATATGATCGGCATGTAAATGCGTGTCCAGGATGTGGATAATTTCAACTCCTTTTTTCTTTGCCAAATCGGCATACACATCGGAATGCCGGTTGGGATCCACCACGACGGCTTCTTTATTCGAAATCAGCAAGTAAGACAGACAGCCCTTGGCGGGTCGGATTACTTGTATCAATTCGAAATCGTTGGAGAGATCGATCGTTACCGGGAAATAAAACTCGCTCCAAGCCTGCATCCCGCCTTCAAGGAAAGCAGCCGAATACCCCTTGTTTTCTAAAATCTCTGCCGCTTCCTGAGCGGCAACCCCTTTGGCGCAGACCGTTACAACTTCACGATTTTTGGGGATTTCCTCAAAAGCTTCCGGTCCGAATTCCTTGAGCTTTGAATTTTGAATATTCACGGAGACAAGTCCTTTATCTTGAATGCTCCATTCCTGATAAGCACCGCTCGCACGTACGTCAAGCACAAATGCTCCCTCCGGCGATTGCATGCGTTCATGTAATTGTTGTGCTGTCAGTGATTTCATTGGTTGATCCTCCTGTAAGTTATCGATTTGTTTTTCTAGTGCTCAGGTTCCGGATTTCTTTTACGGGTTTCAATAACGTCAAGAACGGCTCTCATAAATTGCAAACCGGATTGAACGGTAGGATCTTTGAGCATTCTGAGGAGTGTGAAAATCCCTATCGGCGAATCGTCTTTGCGGGCCTTTTTTTTGGCTTCCTCCAAAACGCTTGTGCATTCTTGGGCCATGCCGTAAATGGGAGCCGTCAGACTGTCCATTCCCTCGACCAGATATTCCATCGATTGCTTGTCGGATAAGACCGCTTGCCCGAAATCCACCAGCCTTTCCGCAGATTCCGCATACTTGGCAAATTTGGGCAGTTTGTTGATCAAGGTTGCAATCGAATGCACGGTTTCTTGATTAAAATTCACCTCGGGCAAATCCTTCTCGAAGCTGTTCATTAAATACTGCATGGATTGCTTGTCATTGAGCACAGCTGTGATAAAATCCAGGCCTTTTTCCAATTTGTCATACTGCTGCATGATTTTCGGAAGTCTTTCCAAAGCGCTTGCCATGGCCTCTTGTTGAGCCGATGCGGATAAATTTTCGCTGAAATTTGCTTCCATTTGAAATTCCCCCTTTCTTATGACGAGTATTGGTACGGGACTCTTACATCAAACCCTTTAACATTCCATCCCAGTATATAACGGGGAGCAGGTCCTTTTTCAGCAAGTACATGCTGAACCGCTCCTTTGCTTGATCGAAAGGAAAGGTTTCGGCGGGGGAATTGTCATAATCAAACTCGGCTAAAACCAGACGCCCGTATCCCGTGATCAGCGGACAAGAGGTATAGCCGTCATAGTGTTTGTTCATCGCCTTATTTTTAAGCAGAGCAAGTAAATTGGCCACTAAAACAGGCGCCTGCTTGCGAATGGCCGCTCCCGTTTTGGAGGTCGGCAGGTTCGTTACGTCTCCCACCCCGAACACATTCGGATAGCGTTTATGCTGCAAAGTGTATTTGTCTACATCCAGCCAGCCTGCAGCATCGGCAAGCGGGCTTTTCATAATCAAGTTTGGTGCACTCATCGGCGGCACCACATGAATCATGCCATATTTCATCACTACCCGCTGCTTGGTATCCGCTTCTTCAAACACGGCTTCTTTTTTGTCCCCGTCGATTTCAATCAAATTATGTTTAAATTTGGTCTTAATATTTCTTTCGCTTATGATTTTGGAAAGCGTAGCTGCATACTTCTTGACACCGAAGATCATCGTTCCTCCCGAAGCGAAGATGACTTCGCTTTTGTCACGGACACCGGATTTTCGAAAATAGTCTTCCGCCAAATAGAGAATTTTCTGTGGAGCTCCGCCGCACTTGATCGGAGTATTGGGCGCAGTGAAAATGGCGTTGCCTTCTTTAAAATTGCGAATGAATTCCCACGTGCTTTCGGCTGCATCATACGAATAATTGCTGCATACTCCGTTTTTACCCAGGTTTTCTTTCAAACCTTTCACTTTGTCCCAATTAATTTGCAGCCCGGCGGCAACCACTAAATAGTCATAAGAAATTTCCGTTCCGTTTGAGGTTAGCACGTAATTATCGTCGGGAAAAAACTGTTTAACCGCTTCACGAATCCAAACCGTGCCGTCCGGAATTACGGAAGCTTCTTTTCTTTCCGTAATTTCCTTTTCAACTTCACCCGCTCCGACCAGCGTCCATAATGGCTGATAGTAATGATGCTCGGACGGTTCGATGATGGCTATGTCTTGAGCAAGCTGCGGTGAATTCCGCAGCAGCTGCGCGGCAACTGTTATGCCGCCTGTCCCCCCGCCCATAATGACGATTTTATAATGAAGTCTGCTCATGGTTTGAGATCTCTCCTTAATCTGTTTGATTTATATATGCCCGCAATACTTTAAATACAGTCTGGAAATTCAGGGAACAAAACAAAAAAAGCCCGCTATCTCATGGTTAGAGACGACAAGCTGCCGGTTCCATCATAAAGCGCTTAACTTGTTTCATTGCTTCAAACCAAATGTAAGACTGACTGCCATTAAGACGAAGGAGGCGATCCAAAGCCACATGAACACACGAATCCATCTTTTCTTTTTGCCGATCTGTCTGGAAATATCGCCTTCTGCTGAATACTCGGGCGCTTGGAGCAGAAACTTGACGTGGCTTTTAAAAAGCAAATATAAAATGAAAAATATGACAAAGCATATATCGCTGAAATACATGATGAATTCGTAATCCATGAAGTCCTCCTGGCCGTTTTGCCGGCAACTTGTCATAAGGTTTGTTAACTGAATCAATTATAAAGCGATTCATATCTGTTCGCAACTTTTTATCCCCCTCACTTTAATTGCCATTATAGGCGTATGTCCCTTCCGTTACAAATGTCTCGTGCATAAAATGCCTAGACAAAACAAATCAAAATGGAGGTAATCCTTTTGGCTCCCATGGTAAATTTAAACGCAAACGCGAATACAAATGCAAATTCGGCGATGCTGACCAACGTCCTCGGTTCGGTTCAATACTGCGCTGCCCAATGTGAACATATGATTACGGTACTGTTAGGCAGCCACGATGTTCATGCAAGAGCAACTCAGATCCAGCTTCTGCGCGACTGTGCTTCCATCTGTGCCACAACCGCTCGTTTTCTTGCCCGTTTAAGCGGTTTTTCCAAAATCATGGCCAGTGTTTGTGCACAAATTTGTGAAATCTGCGGCAATGAATGCGCAAAATTTCCCGATCACGAATCACAAAGATGCAGTCAGATTTGTTTGACTTGCGCCCAAGATTGCCGCGCTTTCTCCATGAGCTGATTAAATGTGCTGTCCATCAAGAGGGCTGCCCTAAAAGTCATAAATGACTTGGGCAGCCCCCTCCTATTGAGAATGTAGGTAGCTCATAACTGGTGGCCCCAGGCCTCGATCAGGCTTCTTTGCTTGAGGGGCTTTCCTTGCCGACACAAGAAACGGCTTGGTTGCACGCGGACATAAAGGCAAGTGCTGCTGCACGGATAATATCCCGATCGATTGCGGAGCTGCGGAAAGTCTGTCCGTCTGCCTCAATCGATACCCGTGCTTCTCCCTTGGCCGACTCCTGAGTGGAGAGCGAATGGATTTCCAGATCGTTAAAAGTTATTTCCAGCGGTATCGCCTGTTTGATGCAATGAATAATCGCTTCCAGCGGTCCCGCACCAGCACCTGTATATGTTTTTTCTATTCCCGTCGTATTGTCTCTGATCGTTGCCGAAGCAACCCTGCTTCGGTTGGCGTTCTCAATGACCTGAAAATCGGACAACTGGTAAGGCTCTATATTCCGCTCTACCGTACTGCCTAAAATCTCCAGCATTTCATGATCGGATACATACTTGGTCTTGTCGGCAAGCTCTTTGAATTCTCGCGAAAAATGCTGCAGCTGTTCATCATTCAATTCAATTCCGTATTGTGCGATCCGATGCTTTAATGCATGTCGACCGGAGTGCTTGCCCAGTACGATCATGCTGCGGGGTATTCCCATTTTTTCCGGATCCATGATTTCATACGTATTGCGATTTTTAAGCAAACCGTCCTGATGGATTCCAGATTCATGCTGAAAGGCATTTCTGCCCACGATCGGTTTGTTATACGAGATCGGGTAGTTCATCAAATGACTGACCAAACGCGAAGTATCGTAGATTTGCTGCTGCCTTATGCCTGTCGTCATCGATAGTGAATTATGTCTCGTTTGGATCGCCATTACAAGCTCCTCCAGCGAACAATTTCCGGCTCTTTCCCCAATGCCGTTCACCGTAACCTCCACTTGACTGGCGCCTGCCTGCAATGCCGCCAGACTGTTCGCCACCGCCATGCCGAGATCGTTATGACAGTGGGCGCTGAAGGCTGCCCGCTCTGCTCCGCGCACACCGCTGATCACTTTGCGGAACAATGCCCCGTATTCCTCCGGAAGCGCATATCCCATCGTATCGGGAATATTGATCATGGTCGCACCCTCCACAATTGCAGCTTCAATCAGCTCCAGAAGAAATTCTTCACCGGAACGGGTAGCGTCCATCGGTGAAAATTCGATATTGCTTTCAAACTGTTTTGCGTAGGCCACCATTTCTTTGGCAATTTGCAGCACCTGTTCTCTTGTTTTTTTCAATTGAAAATCCAAATGAATTTGCGAAGAAGAAATAAACAAATGGAGCCTTCTTCGCCCGGCGTCCTGCGTCGCTTTTACCGCAGCATCGATATCCGCTTTGACGGCCCTTGCAAAGCCGCAAATTTCTGTCTGCTGAAGCATTCTGGAAATTTGCTGTACCGCATGAAAATCTCCCGGACTGGATGCCGGAAAACCGGGTTCAATCACATCCACTCCCAATTTCGCCAATTGCTTGGCAATCCTGATCTTTTCCTCGGGAAACAAAGAGGCTCCCGGCGATTGCTCGCCATCCCGCAGGGTGGTGTCGAAAATCGTTATCCTTCGGTTTGTCATCTAAACTCCTCCTTTGGTTTTATAAAAAATAAAAAAAGCCCGTCATCTCTGTTATGAAAGAGACGACGGACTGCTCCATCGCGGTACCACTCTTCTTGGTTCATGCCGAACCCGCCTTAGTGCGGAAGGCCTCCCCTCCGCAACCCGATCACGTGGGTCAATCGTCAGAATGTACGTGAAGCTTCATTTCCATCCTGCCGCTCCCGGGCGAGTAGCAATGCCGTCATGTACTGCGTCGCACCGTCCCGCAGCTCTCTGATCATGACCGTTTCATTACGTGCTCCCGTTCTTCGCGTTTCTCACTATAAGTAAATCGAGTTGTCTTATAAATCAAAAAAGCCCGTCATCTCTGTTATGAAAGAGACGACGGACTGCTCCATCGCGGTACCACTCTTCTTGGTTCATGCCGAACCCGCCTTAGTGCGGAAGGCCTCCCCTCCGCAACCCGATCACGTGGGTCAATCGTCAGAATGTACGTGAAGCTTCATTTCCATCCTGCCGCTCCCGGGCGAGTAGCAATGCCGCCATGTACTGCGTCGCACCGTCCCGCAGCTCTCTGTTCATGACCATTCAATTGCGTGCTCCCGTTCTTCGCGTTTAAATCGTATTGATTTTATACAAATATAATACGTAGAAGTTTGACTGTCAATGCATCAAGATCCTATTTTTGAAATGATGTGCGGATGCCGTTTTTATTTTAACAAAATTTTACGTTGTCATGATGGCCGGTTTACGCAGCGATAACTTGATTTGGATATGGTTGAGCTAAAGAAACCGAAAATGGAGGTGCTTTCATGCGCATTGCGTTATTTACCGACACGTATGTTCCTCAAACCAACGGTGTTTCTTTAACGCTTCAGCGGCTTGTGCGGCATATGCAAAAACGGAACATCGAGACTCGATTATTCGTTCCGAATTATGCTGACAATCAAAAGCAAACTCTAGAGCAAAATTTGCAGGCGATTGCAAGCTTTCCTTTTCGCATGTATCCAGAGTGCCGCATTGCCCTTCCCAATTATTTTACAATTCGCCGACAGCTGCAAGCCTTTAAACCGGACCTTATCCATATTGCCACGCCCTTTAACATCGGTCTCAGCGGCTTACTGTACGCAAGAAAATATGGAATTCCCCACGTCGCCTCCTACCACACCCATTTCGATCAATACTTGGAATATTATAATCTGCAATTTCTGTCCACTCCACTATGGAACTACATGAAATGGTTTCATCAAAGCTGTGACTCGATCTTGGTTCCGTCCTCCGAAGTTCAAACGAAGCTGCAAGAGAAAGGCTTTCAAAACGTAGAAATCTGGAGCCGCGGAGTGGATTGCAATTTGTTCCATCCCAATCAAACGATTGCGAACGTCCGGGAACAATACGGAATCAAAGAGCAGTATATTCTGCTCTACGCCGGTCGTCTTGCGCCCGAAAAAGATCTTGATGTGCTGCTTGAAACGATGGAATGGATTCCGCCAGAAATTCGCGAAAAAGTTCACTGGTTAATCGTAGGCGAAGGCCCTTACAGAAAAGAAATGGAAAAACGCACGGTCGGCAGCGTCACCTTCACCGGTTGGAAATCCGACAAAGAATTGGCAGTCTTATATGCAGCTGCCGATTTGTTTGTTTTCCCCTCTTCTACAGAAACATTCGGCAACGTCGTGTTGGAAGCGATGGCTTCGGCTCTTCCGATTGTGGCTGCAGACGCCGGAGGCGTTAAGGAATTGGTCGTTCACGAAGGCAACGGTCTGTTATTTCCCCCCAGAAGCGGCGTGGATATGAAGCAAGCCATTGTTGATTTGCTGAATCAACCGCAGCATAGGGTTGAATATGCAAAGGAATCCCGGAAGTTGGCGATCTCCAGGTCCTGGAACAGCACGCTTGACCACCTGGTAAATCAATATGAAAAGCTTGCAGACAAGAATTCATCGGTCATGATCTATAATGAAAGGGTGAAGTGCTGATATGAGAATTTCCGTTATTGGAGCGGGCTATGTCGGTTTGGTTACTGCAGTTGGTTTGTCCAGCCTCGGACATCTTGTAATCTGTGCGGATAAAAACGAAGAAAGAATCAACAGACTCAGGCGCGGAATCATCCCTTTCCGTGAAAACGGCTTGGATGAAAAGCTTCAACATCATCTTGACCAAAGCAATATCAGCTTTACTCACGATACAGGCATTGCCGTGCGCGGCAGCAATGTCTTGATCATCGCGGTGGGAACCCCGCAAGCTCCGGACGGAAACGCTGACTTAAGCTATTTATGGCAAGCTGTGGATGAAATAGCCTCCAATACCATGGAGAAAAAAACGATCATTGTTAAAAGTACGGTTCCTCCGGGCACATGCGATCAGATTGAACAGAGCTTGGTCTCTCGAAAAATCGACAGCCTGATCTTGGATGTTGTTCACAATCCGGAATTTTTGCGGCAAGGATCGGCGGTGAATGACTTTTTCAATCCTGACAGGATCATTATCGGCTGTAAAAATGAAAATTCTCCATCGCTTTTGCAAAATATGTACTTTGGCCTGCAATCGCCGTTTTTAGTTTATGATCGCAGCACTGCCGAACTGATTAAATATGCTTCCAATGCGTTTTTGGCATTGAAAATTTCCTTCATCAATATGCTGTCCGACCTGAGCGAAAAGCTTGGCGCCGACATCGAACAAATCTCCGAAGGAATCGGTATGGATAAACGCATCGGATCAGCGTTTCTCAAAGCCGGAATCGGATATGGCGGTTCATGCTTTCCCAAAGATATTCGGGCGATGCAGCATTTTGCCGCCATCCATCATATCCCGATGCCGCTGTTGTACGCTGTAGAAGAAATTAACGCGCAGCGCCCCGAATTGATTGTCGAGGCATGCAAGCAGCATTTCGGCAGCCTGCGAAAAAGAAGAATTCTGCTCTTGGGTTTGGCCTTTAAGCCTTTTACCGATGATATCCGTGAATCTCCGGCGCTTGCCGTAAGCTCCCTTCTTTTGGAACAAGGCGTCGAACTGCATGCCTATGATCCGTGGGTTCAACATTTTCCGGTTCAGAATGTATCGTGCTTTCAGGACCCTTATCAAGCAATAGAAGGCTGCGAAGCCGTTGTTCTGCTCACGGATTGGCCGCAATTCCGTCAATTGAACTGGGAGCGGATATGCCGAAAAATTAAAAACGGCTTGATCTTTGACGGCAGAAATCAATTTACGACTAATGAAATAATGCCCCTGATCAATCGCCATGCGATCAAATACCGCTCCATCGGCAGACCAAATCTCGGAAAGACAGCTATTGTGCAACAATTTAATGAAGAAACGCTCTTTATGCTTCCGGAGGAAAATGATTTTACAAATTCTGGATTATTGAAAAAAGCTGCTCTGTGAGCAGCTTCCCTTTATGCGAACTAGAAATCCCTCTTTTATCCGGCATTTTCAGCCGATTCATCGCCTGAGCCATCTTTATTCGTACGTGGAGCGACAATCGAAACCAGCACCTCGCCGGCATCGGATATCATTCTTACCGAGCTGTCGAGCTTAATATCCGAAGCAGACAAATGGTGGCCGATCTGCAGCTTTCCGATTTCGACATGAATAACGGAAGGCACTTTTTCCGGCAGCGCTTCAACCTCAAGATGCGTCTGATCGATTTGCAATATTCCGCCTGCCTTGACGCCCGGAGCGATACCGCTATATTCCAACGGTACTTTCGCCCGCACAGGTTCGTCCAACTGAACCCTGTGA
>CAZESH010000021.1:0-26249 GCA_964514665.1 uncultured Caryophanales bacterium | reverse complement strand
ACATTGTATACCTCGCCACCAAGATATCGGGTATTCGTGCCCAGGATCGGGTATCCCGGAACCGTCATGATCGTGACGTCCCCCGGATTGATGAAACAAGAAGGCAGAATCGCCAGAGCCGACTTCGATCCGATGGAATGGACAACCTCGGATTCCGGATCAATGTGATCGACTTGGAAAAGATGTTTCAAGTAATCGGCTGCCGCTTGTTTAAACGCCTGGATTCCGTTATCGGCATATCCCCGATTTTTCCGCAACATGGCTTCTGCCGAAAGCTTGGACACAACTGCTTCATCGGCCATATCATCCGGCTCGCCAACCCCCAGTTCCAACAATTTCAAGTCGGGCCGCTGCCGGATTGCCGCTGCTGCCGCTCTCTTGATCTTTTCAAATTTGTAGCTCGCTCCCTCTGTTCCAAAACGGGTTCCCCCCAGCCGTTCCGCCAAATTGCGGCGAATGAAATCGATGGACATGACACCCTCCCCTTTTATACAAATTTGTATTTATTGGACATCCAATTATTGTGCTATGATTAATATAAGCTGAATTTTCAAGGCAAGGAATGGATTTGTTAGACAACAATTTGCATTATTCCGATATTATTCAGAAGGGAGGAGGATGTGGATGGACAATCTTTTTGAAATGGAGATTCAACCGGCGAATTATTTTGCGAAAATCAAGTGTGAGCCTTCTTGGAGGTGGGTCCAGCGGGATAAACCCTTCGAGCATTTTGATTTATTTTATGTATGGGACGGGCACGGGAAGGTGACGGTCAACGGGCAAGAATATGTGGTTCAAAAAGGTTGCTGTTTTTTATTCCGTCCTGGCGACTACACAAGCGCTGTCCATGATCCGCATAAACCATTAACGATCACTTATATTCATTTCCATCTGGATGGCACGCTGAGTCAAATCCCCAAGCGATTCCGGATGGTAGCAGATACCATCGACCTGGAAGTTTTGTTAAGCAGGTACGTGCATCTTCGGCTCACTAATCTATATGGAGCAATGGAAGAATCGAACCTGATCCTGAAACAAATCATGATCCACCTGCTAAGAAGCGACCTTGCCGCTTCCAAACCGCTGCCAAAGGATTCACAGGCACTGCAGGATGCAATTTTCGAAACGGCCAATTATATGCACGAGCATCCTGCCGCGTGGCTTGGCGTGGAAGAGATGGCTGATCGCGCACAGTTGTCTCCTTCCTATTTTTCAAGGAAATTCAAACAAATAATGAAGATGACGGTACAAGAGTATGCCATACGCTGCCGGATCGAGAGGGCGCAAGTCCTGCTCCGTTTTGGGGGAATGAAGGTGTCGGAGGTTGCAGACGCATTGGGTTACAAGGATGTTTATTTCTTCAGCAGACAATATAAACGTGTTACGGGCAAAAATCCTTCTTGCGACAGGTAGCCTGCAGCCAAATCGCAGCATGCATCCAGTCGACAGCTTTCTCAAAAAGATCCCGGAGCTGCCCAAAGCTGTCTGGCATTCATTCCCGTCGCTTGCTGCATCAATTGCCAAAACGAATCATTCGTTTTAAAGCCCTTCCCTTGAACCGTAAGGAACCGGCACCCGCCGCCATTTACATCGTCGGAAAGCACCTTTTTCCCTTTTTCATAGAAAATCATGCGATATGATATGCCATAATCAGCCGGACAAGCAATCGGGCCTTGCGGCGCCGCTTTTAAAGATAATACGCCGGTGAAGATTTTCTCCGCCAATTGCGGATCATTTACAACATATTGCGATGGAGGTTGACGGTCGACTTGCTGCAATTTCCCGTTTCTCTTGATCACAAGTTTTGTCGGATGGGCTTGGTATTCTAAATACACGGTTACGATTTGCTCCTTTGCTTTTGCCGGCCAGTGAAGCTGTATACCCGCCCAAATCAAACCGCCGATTAACAGCAGTACAAACACTGCAGAAAGAAATTTCAACTCGCGTTGAACCATAATAATTGCCCCCTAAACCAACTGTTTACTCGCTCACGGCATGCCTTCTGTTATTCAAATAAACGAACTTATGCCGATTAAGGTTGCTATCATCAACGTTATTTCAGCGCAAGAGGGCCAGGTTCTAATTGCACGGATTGTTGATTCGCTATCCACTCCGAAATGCAAAAGACGTGCAAATCGGAAGTCCAATTGCACGCCTCTTTTCAATCCATAAGGTTTCTCATACTCTAAATCCCCGGGATCGGCGCGCGTTTGTGCTCCGTTCGCAGGTACTGCTTCTCCAGCTTATCCTTTGCGGCGGGATCGATCTCCCTGCCTTCCAGATAGTCGCTGTTGGCGTCGTAGGTGATGCCAAGCTCGGTTTCGTCGGTTTGGCCTTCCCACAAGCCGGCTGTCGGCGCCTTGTCGATCACGGCTTGCGGCACGCCCAGCTTGGCCGCCAGTTGACGGACCTGCCTCTTGTTGAGCGAGCTGAGCGGGGTGATGTCGACTGCACCGTCCCCGTATTTGGTGAAAAAGCCGGTGATCGCCTCCGATGCATGATCGGTCCCGACGACAAGCAGATTCTGCTCGAAAGCGAGCGCATACTGCAGCACCATGCGCATACGCGCTTTGACGTTGCCTTTGGCCCCGCGGCTGATGTGGCGGTGAATGCCCAGCGATTTTATGGCATATTCCGTCTCCAAAGCGATTTCGTCAACCGCCTCCTGAATATTGGTTTCCACCTTGTGCTGCAGTCCGATCGCCTCCGCCACCGCATAGCTATCCTCGATATCCTCCTGCTCGCCGAAGGGCTGGAATACGCCAAGCGTAATAAACGGCTTGCCTTTCTCCGTTGTCAGCTCATTTGTCGCCAATTTACATAGCGCCGCCGTCACCGCGCTGTCCACGCCGCCGCTGATGGCAATCAGCAGCCCGTTCGCCCCCGCCTGCAGTACATAGGATTTCAAAAAATCGACGCGTCTGCGGATTTCCTCCTCCACGTCGATCTGCGGTTTAACACCTAGCTTTTCAATGATTTGCCGCTGTAAATTCATATGCCCTCCCACCTTTTTTCATCTTTGCTCTTAGTATAGACTACGGGATAATTTTATCAAGTAAGAGGCGGCTTTTCCTTCACGGCGTCAAATAACTCCCGATTTTGTCCGGCAATAGCTCCGTGTCCCACGGGCACCAGTAATACGTATGGTGGTCATAGAACACATGATAACGATAGGCAAACACTTGGCCTGTATAGACAACGATCTCATAGGTTTGCGGATCGATCTGTTTGGTATCGGCAATAAAATCCTTATTCAAGACAGCGCTGTCCAACAGATCGATCAGCATGGCTGCGTCCCGCTTTTGCAATTGCTTCAACTTCGTATGCGCACCATGATCGGCTCTATAAATCTCCGCCTGGATCACCTGCTCTTTAGGCAGACTTTTGTAGGGCCAAGGAAAATTGGGATACTTGCCGCTCACGCAATAAAGCCGGTAGCCGTTGATTTCCGAAGCTTCCTTCACCGCCAGCATGCTGTGGTCGGGAACGCCTTTTAATCCGTACAATACCGTCCCTTTCTGCAAAAAAGCGGCATCGCCGTCCTTCGGGGTATAGGACGGGTCATGGACGTTGGCGGACACATTGAACTTGACGGTTCCAAGCGGCCGGTCCAGCAGAGCGGGGTCCGACAATACGGAATTGTACATGCCGGTATAGGTTTCCCCTCCATATTGGATAAAGTCGACCCAGTCAATGATACTTGCTTGCTCAGGCGCAGTCCGGGATTGCGAGCAGCCCGGAATCAGCAGGGCGAACAAAACGGCGGCAATAGTTCCGACAATAAGCGGGCGCATCCATCCATCTCCTCTCCCTCTTTTCCCTTATAAACGGGAGATGCGGATGGGATGTTTCAATTTTCCTGATCCATGGGAAAAATCCTATTCGGACGTCCTGGTAAACAAGCGCCGTCACCCTGCATGCTTGCTTTCCATTCCTCCCGCAAACTGGCTGGCATACAGATCCGCGTAAAAGCCGTTCTGGGCCAGCAGCTCTTGATGCGTTCCCTTCTCGATCACACTGCCGTGATTCATCACCAGTATCAAATCCGCATCGCGAATCGTGGAAAGCCTGTGTGCAATTACAAAGCTGGTTCTGCCTCTCATCAAATCGGACATTGCCTCCTGAATGAAAATCTCGGTACGCGTATCGACGCTGCTGGTCGCTTCATCGAGAATCAGAATGGCCGGGTCGGCGAGGAATGCCCGGGCAATCGTCAGCAGCTGTTTTTGGCCTTGAGACAAATTGGACGCTTCCTCGTTGAGCACGGTATCGTAGCCATCCGGCAGCGTGCGGATAAAATGGTCGGCATAAGCCGCTTTGGCCGCTTCCACAATTTGTTCTTCCTTTGCATGGTGCCCGCCATAGGCGATATTGTCGCGGATCGTGCCGTTAAACAGCCAAGTGTCCTGCAGCACCATGCCGAACAGGCTGCGCAGCCGCTCCCGCTTCATCTCGCGGATATCGACGCCGTCAATGGTGATTGCACCTGAATCGATGTCATAAAATCGCATCAGCAAATTGACGAGCGTAGTTTTACCCGCCCCCGTCGGACCCACAATGGCCACGGTTTGGCCGGCTTTGACGGCAATATCCATTCCCTCGATCAAAGGTGTGTCCGGAGTGTAGCCGAACCTTACCTGCGAAAAGGCCACATCCCCTTTTACAGCCTGATCTGCAGATGCAGCGGACTGCTCCTTGCCGGTAGTTTCTTCCTCTTCATCAAGCAGCTCAAAAACACGCTCTGCCGATGCTATCGTCGATTGGATGATATTCGATATATTCGCCACCTGCGTAATCGGCATCGTAAATTGCCGCGAGTATTGTAAAAAGGCCTGCACATCACCGATCGTAATCGTTTTGTTCATGACGAAAAGCCCGCCGACCACACTGATCAGCACATAGCCGATATTGCCGATAAACATCATGAGCGGCATCATGACTCCGGATATGAACTGCGCCTTCCAGCCGGATTCATACAATTGGTCGTTTATCGTCCGGAAGGTTTGAATCGACTTTTGCTCATGTCCGAACGCCTTGACGATGTTATGCCCGGTAAACATCTCTTCCACATGACCGTTAAGCTTGCCCAGCGTCTGCTGCTGCCCGATGAAATGGGTTTGCGAGCGCTTGGCAATCGATGTCGTGGCGATAAAACTGAGCGGCAGCGTGACGAAGGTGATCAGGGTAAGCACCGGACTGATGGTCAGCATCATGATGATCACGCCAAGCAGTGTGACAAGCGAGGTAATCAATTGCGTCAGGCTTTGCTGCAGCGTCGAGCTGATGTTGTCGACATCATTGGTCACCCGGCTTAACACGTCTCCATGCGCGCGTGTGTCATAAAACTTGAGCGGCAGTCTGGCCAGCTTGTCGCTGACATCTTTGCGCAGATGAAAAACGATTTTCTGCGTCACACCGACCATGATATATTGCTGTACATAGCTGAATATCCCGCTGATCAAATAGAGAACAGCCAGGATCAACAGAATCTGAAAAATATACTGGAAGTCGATTTGCGCCCCCGGCAAGCCTTTCAGCTTCATCATGGCCCCTTCGAACAGCTTGGTCGTCGCTTTGCCCAGAATCTTCGGGCTGACGATGCTGAAAACCGTACTCAGCACAGCCGTCAAAAGCACGGCAAACAATTGAAGCTTATAGGGTCTGATATAGCCTGTCAGTCTGCTTAAGGTTGCTTTGAAATTTTTCGCTTTCTGCACCGGCATCCCCATGCCGTGCATGCCGCCGGGGCGGAATCCAAAGCCGCCTCTCGGCGGTGCTCCCCTATTTATGCGATTGCCTTCGCTCATGCGATCTCCTCCTCAGACAGCTGGGAGGATACAATCTCCCGATACACGCTGCATGCTTTCATCAAATCATGATGCGTGCCCACCCCGGCAATTCTCCCTTCCTCAAGCACGACGATGCGATCGGCGTCCATGATCGTGCTCACCCTTTGGGCCACGATCAGCACAGCGGCAGCGGCAATCTCCGGTCTCAGCGCCGTTCTAAGCTGGGCGTCGGTTTTGAAGTCCAGCGCCGAGAAGCTGTCGTCGAACACGTAGATTTGCGGCCGGCGAACAATCGCTCTCGCAATGGACAAGCGCTGCTTCTGTCCGCCGGACAAATTCGTCCCTCCCTGGGTGATCACGGAATCAAATCCCTGCTCCATTTTGGAGATAAACTCCTCAGCTTGCGCCACTTTGGCGGCATGCCGAATCTCCGCGTCTGTCGCCGTCTCCTTGCCGAAGCGGATGTTGTCGGCAATCGTGCCCGAGAAGAACACCGCCTTCTGCGGCACATAGCCGATGCAGCCGCGGAGTTCTGCCTGGGAGAGCTCGCGAATATCCGTTCCATTCACGGAAATCCGCCCGCTTTCAATTTCATAATAGCGCAGCAGAAGGTTCATCAGCGTCGATTTGCCGGATCCGGTGCCTCCGATGATCGCGGTTACTTCTCCGGGTTTGGCGATAAATGAAATGTTGTGCACTGCCGGCTGCTCTGCTCCGGGATAGCGAAACGTCACATCGTCGAATACCAAACCGCCGACGTTCTTGTCTATCCGCTTCGCAGCAGGCTGGTCAACGATTCCCGGCTGCGTTTCGAGCACTGCGCTGATTCGCGCTGCGGATACTTGCGCACGCGGAATCATTACAAACATCATCGAAACCATCATCAGTGAAAACATGATCTGCATCGCATATTGCAAAAACGCCATCAGATCCCCGACTTGAATGGCCCCTTGATCAATGCGGATGCCGCCGAACCACATGATGGCAAGCGTGGAGAAATTCATCACCAGGATCATCACCGGCATCATCGAAGCCATGATTTGCCCCACCTTCAATGCCGTATCCGTCAAACCCTGATTGGCCTCGCGGAAGCGTTCCCGTTCATCGT
Organism: uncultured Caryophanales bacterium; assembly: GCA_964514665.1. Lineage (GTDB taxonomy): Bacteria > Bacillota > Bacilli > Paenibacillales > KCTC-25726 > CAZESH01. Next base: position 19,352 of record CAZESH010000021.1, on the reverse strand, counting down.
CCATCCGGTTAAAGGCGCGGATCACGCGGATTCCCGTCAAGCGTTCGCGCATCACCAGATTCAAACGGTCGAGCTTTGCCTGCATGACTTTAAAGAGCGGCATCCCGCGTCTTGCGATCAAATAGATGGCGGCAGACAGGATGGGCAGAATCACAACCAGAATCAGCGACAGCATGCCATCCTTGGACACCGCCATCAGGATGCCTCCAATAATCATCATCGGTGCGCTTACGAACATCCGCATCATCATGATCAGGACCTGCTGCACCTGCGTGATGTCGTTGGTCGTTCGCGTGATGAGCGAGGCCGTTCCGATAGCATCGAATTCATGCAGGGAAAACCGCTCCACTTTTTCGAACATCCGGTTTCGCATGTCGCGGCCGAAGCCGACCGCAGATTTGGCCGAATAATAACCGGCAAGAACGGTGCAGACCGTCCCTCCCAAAGCAACCGCCAGCATCCAGCCTCCGACCTCCATAATATAGCGCGTATCGCCTTTGACCACGCCGATGTCGACAATATCCGCCATCAGTGTCGGCAAATACAGCTGCGCAAGGGATTGTAAAAACATCAGCACCAACACTGCGGTTACGGTAGCAGCATACGGTTTCAAAAATCCGGACAGCTTAAACATCTTTTGCCTCCTTCGAAACGTAGCGCCTCGCTCAGAAGATAAAATTGATTTTACATCTAATTAAAATCTAATTTCAATTGGTTTTAAAAAATATTAAAGATATAACAACCTACGCGAGAGCATAGAATCTGGAATTTAACATTCCTGGGATCAAATGGACTGGTAACCGTTATTTGAGTTCATCAAATTGATCCTCTTATCACCAAGTATTACTCTATCTTGGAAAGCTGCACATAGTTCTCCCAATTCGCTACCCTTTTATCTAAGTTACCGAGTAGCTTTTCGTAATGCGGTGTTGAAGCCATCAGATGAAGTATTGGTGCCCCAGTTTCTCCAAATATCAATTCAGCCTCAATGTTTTCGGCCATGCAGTGCTTGATCGTTTTCCAATTATGAATATGTTCTGAACCCGAAAGGAAACGATCCCAAATTTGAAGCTCGTCGCATAACACCGCTAAGTAAAGTAAAGGTTCTTCCTTGAGACTGAATTTTACTCCCGGCATATTATGATAAGCTACCGCTTTACAAGCAGAAATAACATGCTTTTCTAGGATATGCGGATAGTAATGATAACAAGCATTTAATTCATTATGGAGCAGAGGGTATCTCTCAGCTGCATGTTTACTCAACCAATACCAGATTGAAGTGTATTTTAGCAAGATTAAACTACTTGCTATACCATGATCGACTACAGGTTGCCCATCATACCCAGTGGAAGCCATTTGGTAAGCAAATGAAGGCAATCCAGCTCCAATGGCATAAGTCGAATTCATTGTTTTCAATGCCGATTGATACGATGGAAGTAATTCAGCAAGCCATGGGATATCATTTAACGATTCAATTAGCTGCTTCGAATCCGTTTTTTTCGCATGGTTTGGTAACTCAAACTGTTCCGAAAATTCTTGCCACAATTGTTTTAATTCTACCATGGCGCTTTCACTTAACTCCTCTGAACTCCGTTGGAAATACTCAAAAGAAAGCATGTCGTCGAATAAGCGCCAAGATAAAGAATTCTCGCCTTTTTCGAAATCATAATACAAATATCCTACATCATGAAGGAGTGAAGCATAGGTCCATTGAAAAATAAATAATTTTAACGGTTTACTGCTGGCTATCAATGCATCGACCTCTTGACGGATTTCTGAAATATGGTCATACACCCAAATACCAAGTAGAAATAAATACAAAGTATGAGCCGTATGATCGGTTTGCTTGTGGTATGCAATCAGGCGTTTAATTTCCAGAGTTGCCACCGTAGAACGTAAAGATATCATATCTGCGAAATCCGTTAGAGATAAAATGCGTTCGCTTAAGTATTCTGCCTTTTGCAATCGTTCAATATCAGAGCGACTGGCAAAGAACGCTTTTAGATAATGTAATAAGCCGGGAATTTTCCCTCTTAAATAACCTGCCGCACCAGCCCCGTCCTGAAAATGGCGTTCCAATAGAGAATGAATATGTTTGTTTGAGTTCGATGTCATACCATAGCACCCTTCCATAAATTCACTATTCCGTTAGCTGATATTCGTCAACGGACTCTCTCTGTCCGGAGAGTAATTCCTTGATTGAATATGCACGGGTTCACCTGAGTGACGTGTAAATTCAAAGTGGGTAAAATGCTCCTGAAAGAAACTAAATTTTCTTCGAAAAAGATTCGCAACATCTGGATTAGCTGTGGTAAAGAAAATTTGCCTGCCCGATAGTGCAAGGTCACGTAGCAAATCCAACAGATTCATAAGATGTAGATCATCCATATTAGCTACAGGCTCGTCCATGATAATAAATTTGGGGGCACTTGGAGCTGCAAGATGTACCGCAAACATGACGGAAAGCGCCAAAGAAGCTCGCTGCCCTGACGACATCTGGAACGCTTTTACGGCATGTCCATCCCACTTTCGGTACATGGTTAATCCATCATCCTCTAAACGAATTTCATCAAATTCACGCGGTGTATGGAGCAACTTAAAAAACCGTTGTATTTGTGAAATATTTTTATGTATAAACTCTTCTGTATATGTTTTAAGGGCTCGCAATTGGCCTAGGGCTCTACACGCCAGTTCACAGCGTCCTATCTTACTTTGAAGAGCTTGCAAGGTGTATTCTGCCTTCTCCCATTCAGAACGCAACTGTTCTTGTTTCTGCTCGCTTTTATGTTTTTCAATGATTAATTGGATTTGTGTTCTTACATATTCTAGTTGGATAGCCCATACTCTTAGATTATCTTGCTGGTCTAAATCAAAATCCAGAAGTAAGATCTCCATACTTTCTTTGATATTGCTCCACAATCCCATCTGTTTTTCTTGTTCTTCAATGGATTTGCTTAGTTCTTCAAAAAGGATTTGTTGCAACCGTTGATGTAACACGTTGTCTTGGTTACGAAGCTGCGCTGATATATGAGTTAACTCCGTTACTTCGTTTTGCCATTCCTTTTGCCTTGCAATGGTATAGGCTTCAAACGAATTGGCAGACTGTAGTTCGTTGTATTCTTTGTATAAGCTATTTTCCTTCTGGAAAAGTTCTGCTCGAATAATCGTATTATTGCTGAATCCTATCTCGTCAAGGACATTTAGCTGATTTTGCATCACATCTCTCTGGCTTTTCCATTCAGACTGCTCTCGAAGTAAACTTTGTAGTGATTGTAATTGGTCCTCAGGTTTTTTAAGATGGATATTAAAATCAAACAAAAGATCCTTTGCAATTTCCACATAAGCTTCCGCTACCTGCTCTACGTTCCAGCTATTCGTGTTCTGAAGCCCTATTTTTTGATCCAGTAGACTAATGTCAGTTTGTAATGATCCTACAATTTTATGGAGCTCGTCTATATTATTTTCCCCTGCTTCACTCACTGATTTTGCAGATTGAATAACACGAGTCAATTCGCTATGCGTTCCATGATCATGCTTACAAAGAGGACAAGTTGTCGAGTTGGCATCGATTTCAAGAAAGTCATTTCCTAAATGCTGTATTCGGGATATTAAGGTATTTACTTCTCCCATCATCTTTTTTACGGCCTCAATCTGGGTCTCTAATTGTGTCAAACGTGTCCTTTTTTCTTCTGCTGTTCGCAGTAATTGGTCTAACTCATCCCGGGGCAACAACAACAAATCATAATTTGTCAATGACGATAATCGGCTAAACCTTGCTTCTAGCCATTGTAAGACAATCAGTTTTTTGTTAAGTAGTTCCGATCTTTGCTCCAGCCTTCGTCGCATCTGTACCTGTGAAGGTTCTTCTATTACCTTTCGGATGTCTTGCCATTCCTGCATATGATTCTTTATGCCATCAAGACTTTGATGTAATAAGAGTTGCCGTTCCTCTATCGTACGTAATTCAGAACGAACCCGGTCTTGTTCAGATTTTAATTGACCCTGAAGGGAAACCCTACCGTCTTTATCTTTCATTAATAAATCAAATTTTTCCTTATGCATACTCAGTTGAGATTGGGCATGTTCCAATGTAAGTGTGACATTCGATTGGGGGAATTCAATAATTTCTTTACGCCGCGGCTCTATCGACTTTAAAACAAAATTAAGGCTCTCCAGATAATCCAATGTGTTCTTGTCTGTTTCTTGCTCTACTTTTGAATCACGGATATGAATAGACGTTAAGAGTTCGTTCATGTTGACGGGCTGTCCAGATTCGATTTGGCTTAGACTAGAAATCTGCCCTTCTAATGTAGTCATGAACGAACTCATTTCGGTCTTTTGTTTCGTTAAAGCATTTAATTGTTCATCAAATTCCTCTTTGTAACGTTGCCATTTATTATGGGTCTCAAGAATTGAATCCCCATAGACAAGTTTGCTTAAGTTATCGGAGTACTCAAATTTTTCATGATCAGCATGACCGCTTTCATTCAGTGCAAACCGATAAGCAGCCTCGGAATCGAAGTAATTAAATCGATGAAAATAATAATTAAGTTCAGATTGTCGACCCGATGTCACACCATACCAAGATTGAGCTAACTTCTTATATAAAGCAATTGGTTTTCCCGCTTTGAACGAAAGCGACTTACCTGACTCTGTCTGACACAATACTTGTATTTGGTTAGCCGTTTTCTCCACCGAATCACCAAATTCAGAACAACGCTGTATTTCATTGGTGAGTGCTAACTCGATGGCTTCCATTGCGGAAGTCTTTCCAGAGCCGTTCGAACCATGGAATAAATTTACATTTGTTGGATGAATAGGGTCAAGGTCCGCAAAACAATGTTGGCGAAAGCCTTCCAGCGAGATCGAATTAATTGTCGCTATCTTTTCTTCATATTCAGCATAAGTCTTACGCTTACGGCTAGTCGAAACTATTTCCTCAGACAAAAAAGGATGTCCGAGCAGATATTGGTTCACATGCTCTTTCCCAAAAGTCTGTGTCAAACATCCGGTTAGTTGAACAGGCTTTAATTGATCAGTCCAATCTTTCAATGGATCCGCTTGTTCCGTTTTGTCTGCCGCGGCACTTTGGAGCCATTCTTTATCTAGCCAGCTTAAAGTATCGGCCGGAGTTATAACAAATTTCCGTGCATAATCGGGGTCATTTTCGATTTTATGCAGTATACTGCTTTCCTTCAACAATTCGTAGCTCTGAATCACTATAATTAAATAGAGATTCCATCGCATGTCACTTTTATAAGAAAAAAATGGCTTTGATAGTAGTTTTGCTTGGAAATCGCGAAAATACGAAAGATCCTCTTCTTCAGTCATCTTTGTCATCGTTGCTCCAGACACTTCCAAAAAAAAGTATTCCGAGAATTGGGTGTTGGGTAATAAAGCTTCCGACCGCTTTGCTCGAAAAACTTCAAATATTTCGTTACGAAAGCGAAATGTCTCACTTTTGACTTCACTATCAAAACGAATACGGTGCAATAGATCTCTCAGTGTCATCTTGTCCTCCTTCGGCATCTTAACCCTTAATTGAACTTAGTGATTTGGAATAAGTCGCCTTATCAATTCTGGTCTGCATCAAATGGTCATAAAAACACTCATATCGATCTGTCTCAGGAGAGAAATAATAGACGACCATTCTATTATGAAGATTAGGATGTAATCTTTTACTGAGCATATCCACTTGCTTTTCAACCTCGTCTTTACTAATGCATTCAGAAATTATAAAAAGGGCTGACAAAGATGGGTTTCTGTGATCAGGTTCAACGTCCTTCTGATATACATTTCCATACTTGAGTTTATCCTCCGCCGTTGCAGAATCAAGATAAAACACATGATTGTTATTTAAGTACTCAAACTCGGGGGGAAACTCTTGCTTTTTTATTAACTGAATTAATTTTTTATATTGAATAGCTTTGGCGTGTCTTTTGAGATCGGATTCCTGATCAGAACCAGAGAATAATCTGGTGACAAGTTCGTTTTCGTCCGCCATAAGTTCTCCTTCTAGAAAATGTCCGAAACATAGGCCGAAAAATGCATCATTATCATGTGGAGTTGCTTTTAACGGAAAATCATATTCTTGGCCGTGACTTCCAATGAGTTCTTCCAACGTATAATGACGTTCTGTAACAGGTCTCCAAAATTTCTCAACAGCATTATATATGAAGTAATCTTGTGTGATTGGTTCTTTATGAGCTATAGACGGGTATGAGGCACCCAGTTGATAAGCTTTATTAATATCAAACCGTTTACAGTGTTCCTCTCTGTGGGAGTACCATACCTCAGTAAAATTATGTAAGGTATAATATGTACCTTTTTCATGATTGCAGGCTCTTAAGGGTTGTTCTGCCACTTCACCTCGACCTCGAATTGATCTCTTATAAAAAGCTGACCAGGGCTTGCTAAACTGCAAACCATCAATTACCGTTCCTTCAGCCCAGTTTAAGGTGATGAAACGAATGTCACGACCTGCATTTCGATCAAAGAAAGCACTACGAAATGATCGAAAATCTGGATGTCTTGGTTCTTGATTTAATTGTGCATGAAATATAGTAAGGCTCATGCCCTTCGTGTTATCAAGAATTTCCTCCGCTTTAATTCCTAGAACATCTGAGCACAGAATGGACAAAAATCGATTTTGATCATCGCTTTTTCCTTTAAGATCAAATACATAGATTAAATCACTGGTACAAAGACCTCTAACTTCATATTCATTCCACTTATCTGACATAGGGGTAGTTTTAAACTGTGGGAGAATGCAAAGGCGACCGTCATCTAATAAAAACAGATAAATAAGTGTATCAACAAAATTCCGAATCAGGATTTGATCAAATGCAGTCCCAATAACTAATGTTTTACCGGTACTTTTCCACTCCTCAAGCTTTTTCGCAAAATCCTGCCTTGAATACCCTTGCATGCCTAAACACCATAAAGAACCCCTTTCGGGCCATAGCTGACCATCATTAACGATGGTGTTGAGCACCTCACATGGAAATGAATATTCCGGTGTCAATACCAGTTCCGCGCATGTTTCTTTCGCCAAGCGGACGAAATTGATGGCCTTTTCGATATGTAGTTGGGTTGTCGTATAAACCCCTCTCACTAGATCAGCTGTTGGCTCACCTTGGCATTGCCATTGGAGCACTTGCACTGGCCTGCTGTCGGAAATACAGATTTGCAACCCATTATGAGAGGAAATCATGTCGGAAACAAGCACAAAATTAACCATTATACACCTCTAGATAGACTATTTACCATTGGTTTTATTTTACATGGGTCCTATACAGCCTGTAAACCATTGTTTCATAGATACATGAGGCTTTTTTCCTTATTTTCGATTATTCTCAAATAATGTAATTAATTCATGTTCAAGGGAATCTAAAATGTCAATTCTATCTAAAAACGTATACATTTCTTCGAGATATTTGAAGACTAAGTGATGGTTACTACGTACGTAATGGATAAATTCTCTCTCAGAGTCACCTTGAAAATAGGAAATCCATTTTAGCTTTGACTGGTTTATGATTCCGTCCTTAAGTGCCGTTACGAGTTGCCAGAGATCATTTCGGTCCATTTCGAGGATAACTGATTTTCTTTTGATTTCTAGCATTCGATAATACCTCCCGTCATTATGCAGTTATTTTATGTATATAATATGTAAGCGTTTACAAATGACAAAAAATATCGGCAATATCATTTTTTCGTAAGTCATGCAGCCAGAGGTTATCCATTAGGTTTATAATAACCGATTTCGAGTATTTATCACTTTTGTTTTAATGTTTATGAACTTTCACTAGCTTAGGTGCTTTAACGCCGCTAGCCAGCATATAGGGCAAAAAATTAAATTCCTTAAACAAAACACCAAAGATGCCAGTCAGCAGGACAAGCGTCTTTGGTGCTCTTGGATTATTTCTGGTTTTGGCAGTTCCCATTATCCAGAATAATGTTGTACTATACACTCTACATATGCCGCATGCGGGAACATATCCATCGAATAGAAAAACCTCCAAAACCACATGAAATGTGGATCAGAGGTTTTTGCTGACTTGGGAGATAACCCTCTATTCAGCCTGAATAAGATTTATTTGCAATATTGGTCAAAAGCGCCGACCAGTTCGGCAGCGATCTGTGTGCCGGAGCGGTCTTCGATGTTGTGGCGGGGAATGAAATGCACCAGTTCCCCATCCTTGAACAGCGCAATGGAAGGCGATGAAGGCGGGTTGGGCGCCAAATATTCACGCGCTTTAGCCGTAGCCTCACGGTCTTGTCCGGCGAACACGGTAAATAGATGATCCGGCAGCACATCGTGCTGCAGAGCCTGAGCCACCCCTGGACGGCATTGGCCTGCCGCACATCCGCAAACGGAATTGATTACCAAGAGCGCGGTTCCCTTCGAGTAAGGAAGGTTCTCCACCACTTCCTCCGGTGTGCGCAGCTCCTTGACGCCAAGACGGGTCAATTCGTCGCGCATCGGCTGCACCACGTCGCTCATATACATTTCAAAGGACATCGACATCCTTTATCACTCCTTCAATCTGATTTAAAATCATTTCTAAAATAAAATGTTTACTAAGTCATATTATACATGAGTCGTCGAAGGAATGGAAAGGGGAAACCGCGAAAAAATCTACTCGTCCTTTTTGTTTTCTTCATCACTGTCTTCCCAGGGATCGCTCTCCATCGCAGGATAGGCCGCATCCTTGTCGGCATGCATGAAAATTCCGCTTTGCGGCGCAATTCCTTTCTCGAAATAATCGCGGTTTTCCGCAGACTGAAAGCCGATGTCCTTAAACGGATGCACCCACTCGTCTCCGGCCATGATTTCCGGATCGGTCTGTTCACTCCATTGATTCAAAGGCGATTCCGGAGATTCATACTGATGATCGCCGATTGTTACGCCATACTGATTGACGAATTTTTCTTTGGGACCGCGGCCCTCTTCGAACTGCGGCAAAAACTCGATTTCATACGGATCCGGCTCGGGCTTTTCACCACCTCTATTTTGACTGCGCCGATTATTGCCTGATTGCTCTCGCTTCATCATATCACCTTAGGTGGAAGGCCGATTCGGCCCGTTTAATTTTTTGCTGTTTCCTGCTTCCATCCGTTCGCTGTCGTCCAATTGCCGGTTGAACGCCTTATGCTTGTTCTGCTCTGCAGAATTTATGGCGCTTTTGTTGTGCTGTCGGTTATTCATCCTATCTAACCCCTTTCTCAAGATTTAGTATATGTGAACATGCCCGGTTTCAAACATCGTCCGTTTTCTTGAATAAAAGCTGCAGTCCAAACCCGCAAGCAATCATCGCCAAATCAAGCCACTGCTGCACGGAAAAAAATCCAAGGAGAGAATGCCGCACATCAAAAAAAGAAATCAACAAGAAGCCGATCCCCGTATAAAGAAAAAAATCCTCCGCGCTTCTCCCCTTTCCCAACCGATTTTTGTGCTTATAGACAAACCAGATAAAAAGTGCGGAAGAAAGTACAAGCACGTAAACGTTAATCGGATGGTAGCGCAGACCTGAGGCTTGAAGCGTTATTCCCCAAGGCAGGGCGGTCTGTAAGCCGTACTGCCAATAGAACAAGCTCTTCACGGCAAGTGCGGGAAAAACCCCGAACGGCAGCATATCAAGAACCAACAATACGGGAAGGTGAAAGTGGCGAATCATCATCGCCAAATAAATTACAACTATTAATATCCCGAAGAGAAGACCGGTCTGAGAGCCGCCGGCCAGCAAAACCTCCAGCGGATCCCGCCACAGAAGCTGCGGTTCCTGCACGATTCCGCCGAATTTCCAGGCGATCAGCAGAAACAAAACGGCATTCAACATCATTTCCGCAATTCTCCCGGCAAATCTCTCCCCCCGCAGCATCAGACGCATTGCCGCATAGCCCGCCGCCCCGGCGACGATCCAGGCAAGCAGTCCCCATTGGATCAAGAACGGTCCAATATTAGCCGTTTCGTTCATTTCACACTCTCCCTGTGACAATCTTTGCATGCTACCATGATAGCAAGTTCGCCAAAGCGAGACAACGCAAGCTTGTCCCGTTAGATTTGATTCATTTTTCGCCATCCGGTTCTGCCTGTCTGTTTGAACCTCTCTGTGCCATCCGTTATGATAGGGAAAAGCTTAATCGTTTTTCCAAAAAAAGATTGGAGACTTGTGATGAAATACGACTACGATGTGATCGTGATCGGCGGAGGCCCCTCCGGTTTAATGGCGGCGATTGCAGCGGCCGAGAACGGTGCGAAGACGCTGCTGGTCGACAAGGGGGATAAACTTGGACGCAAGCTTGGCATATCCGGAGGCGGCAGGTGCAACGTCACCAACAATAAAGAGATCCCGGAAATCATCCGTCATATACCGGGAAACGGCAAGTTTTTATATAGCGCGCTGTCCGCATTCGGCAGCAGGGAGATTGCCGTCTTTTTCGAAAATCTTGGCATTCGCTTGAAGGAAGAAGACAACGGCAGAATGTTTCCCGTTACTGATAAGGCCAAAACTGTGGTCGATACGCTGATCGGCGAGGTTTACCGTTTGGGCGTGGATGTAAAAGTAAATCGTCCCGTGCGGCAGGTCATTTTTGAAGAAGAGTCTGTTCGGGGAATCCAATTGATGACAGGGGAGAAGCTGACAGCCGCCAACGTCATCATCGCCTCCGGCGGAAAAAGCGTGCCGCGTACAGGCAGCACAGGGGACGGCTATGCATGGGCCAAAGCAGCAGGGCATACGATCACGGAGCTTTTCCCCACGGAGGTGCCTTTGACTTCCAAGGAGCCCTTTATCCACAGCAAAGAGCTGCAGGGACTATCGCTGCGCAATGTTGCACTGACGGTTTGGAACGCAAAAGGCAAGAGACTGATCAGCCATCAGGGCGATCTGCTGTTTACGCATTTTGGCCTGTCGGGTCCGATTGCCTTGAGATGCAGCCAATTCGTCGTCAAAGAAATGGCCAAGTCGCATGCGGGATCCGTGCTTTTGACGATTGATTTGAGCCCGGAGAAAAATGCCGCGGAAGTATTTGACGATACCCTCAAGCTGGCCAAAGCCGAGCCCAAAAAAGCGATTAAAAATGTGTTGAAGGGAATTTTCCCGGAACGCATCATCCCGCTGCTGCTGCAGAAGGCCGGGTTGAACGAACAGCTCACCTATGACCACATCGTGAAGCAAAAATGGATGGAATTAAGCAGGATGATTAAGGAATTTCCGGTTTATGCGGATGGGACCTTGTCCATTGAAGAAGCGTTTGTTACCGGCGGCGGAGTCAATCTTAAGGAAATCGACCCCAGAACGATGCAATCCAAAATTATGGCAGGATTATTTTTTTGCGGGGAAATTCTTGATATCCATGGTTATACCGGAGGCTACAATATTACGGCTGCCTTCTCGACCGGCTACACGGCGGGCAAAAGCTCCGCGCTCTCCGTTCGTTAAAAAGAGGGGTGAGGAGTCCGATTCGGGTTCCGCCTGCTTTCCGGCAAGGATGTGCAAATGACCAGTCCGAACCTGACAGACCAAGAACCATCGAAGCATATGCTTAAAAGCGAAGATCTCCGACTTTCATGCTTCTAGGTCTCTCAGTCTCTCCCTTATGCAGCGAAAAGCAAAGTCACCCGAATCGGACCCTTCACCCCTTCGTTGCGATAAATCCGAAAGCACGGGCCCTATATCCTTGAGACTACAACAACGTAACGTCTTTCCCATGCTCCTGCTCCTGCGGCTGTCCATAGTACTGCCAATCCTCATTTACCGTATGGGCCGGAATCAGAATGCCGTCGATGCCGTAAGCGGAATTGAACAACGCCGTTTGGCCGATTTCTTGGTCTTCAATCAACGTGCCTCCATGGGCTTGTGTTATCTCCAGCGCCGAAGTCAGATCCTGGTTTTTAACGTGAATATGAAGCGTGGATGGATCGCCATCCGAATGATAAGTCGGTTCGTAGCCCAACTCCTGCAGCGTGCCGAAAGCCAAACCGGCCTGATGGGCATCTCCAAATTGAAAAACAAGCGCAGATTGATCCATAAGATTAGATCCTGTCCTTTCCTGATCTTTTTGTGCATAGGATTGACATCCTGACACCTCTTTATACTCAAATCTTCAGAGGCCCGAGCAGCTTAAAAATTTTATGGATTTCATATCGGCATGGGAAAACCCCCCGCTCGCGCAGGGGGCTTGCATATGCAGCCGGGATTCATTCCTGGTATTAACCATTAATCTCCTTAACTGTTAACCGAATTTGTAAGTGATGCCGTGGCCGCCCTTCGGATAAACCCAGGAGATATTATCCGCAGGGCAAGCAATCCGGCAGGTTCCGCATTCAATGCAGTTTTCAAAGGCGACGCCGGTCGTTTTCTTCAACGCATCCCATTCATACACGTCCGCCGGACAAAAGTAATTGCAGGCTTTGCTGCTGCATTGCAGGCAAGCCTCCTCCTGTTTGATCAGCAGGTGGGACTGCTCGTCGCATTTGTATCGGATCAAGAACAGTTTGTCGGTAATCGCAGTCTGGCTCATCCGTTGATCGACCTCCATCCTTTATAGCCCAGTTTCATTAAATTGACGGTGCCGCCTGCGGCGTCCTTGAGCAGCTTAAAGGCCTTCTTCTGCTTCTCTGCCTTGGACACGCCGTCAACCAGAAACATATTGTACATCGCCTGATTGGCAGCCTGCGGCAGCTTGCTGAACAAGAGCTCCGGATCATAATCCTTGAGCAGCTGATGCATGCCGCGGTATTTTTTCAGATCCTTATGGATGAAGCTTTCGCGGATTTTCTCGTCGTAGATCCGCAAGGACTGTTCAAGATAGCTGCCGTTCTGCTTGGCCGCAATGATCGCTTCGGCGGCAAATTGGCCGGAAGCCATCGCCAGGTTCGTGCCTTCGCGGTGCACGAAGTTGATCAGCTGTGCGGCGTCGCCGGCAATCACCCAGCCGTTGCCGGAAAGCTTCGGTATCGAATGGAATCCACCTTCGGGAATAAGATGGCCGGAATACTCCTTGGTTTCCCCGCCTTGAATCAGCTTGCGGATCACCGGATGCCGTTTGACCGACTCCAGAATCTCGTAAGGCTTGACTCTTTTATCCCTCAGATGGTTGACCATTACTCCCACACCTAGTGAAATCGTATCCTTGTTCGTGTACATGAAGCCCATCCCGGCCATGCCGAGCGAAGTTTCACCCATGAATTCAATGGTCACGCCTTCATCGCCTTCCACGTTGAAGCGATCGTCGATTTTCTCCTTCGGCAGGGCGATGACTTCCTTTACGGCCAGCGACACTTCGTCCGGGCGCCATTCCCGGTGAACGCCAAGCTGCTTGCCGAGCAGCGAATTGACACCGTCGGCGATCACCACAACATTCGCATACAAGTCCCCGTCCTCACGATCCGTACGCACACCGACGACTTTGTCCCCTTCCATGATCAGCTCCGTGGCGACCGTTTCATAAACGGGAATCGCTCCCGCTTCCACCGCTTTGCCGGCAAACCATTGGTCGAATTTCACGCGCAGCCCCGTAAAGCAGTTGAATGGCTCTTTATAAGCTTCATTGTAATGGCCCAGCTTGACGACCGATTCCTTGCCCATCAGCCAGATCCGCTGCTCCATGATATAGCGTTCGACCGGAGCGCCCCGCTCCTTCCAAAATTCCGGTACGTATTCCTCGATCTGCTTGCGGTAGAGCACGCCGCCGAAGAGATTTTTGGCACCGGGAAACTCCCCGCGCTCCAGCATGACGACGTTCATGCCCGCCTTGGCAAGCGTTAGTGCGGCTGCTGCTCCGGCGGGGCCTGCCCCGACAATGACGGCATCGAATTTTTCGTTCATGGCTGTTTCACCCCTTCCGCTTTCGTTTGCAGCATTTCAATTCCGGCCGCTCCTTTTTTGTTCCTGACCTGTGCGATGATTGCGGGCACGATTTGGAACAAGTCGCCGACAATGCCGTAATGGGCAAATTGGAAAATCGGCGCATCCGCATCCTTGTTGATGGCGATCACCAAATCCGAGTTGCTCATCCCCACCGTATGCTGCACGGCTCCGGAAATACCGATGGCAAAATACAGCTTCGGCCTTACGGTATAGCCGGTCTGTCCGATCTGGTATTCATGGCCGATCCAGCCGGCGTCAACAGCCGCACGCGTCGCGCCGACTACGCCTCCAAGCTCGTCAGCCAGCTCCTTGAGCATGGCAAACGGCTCTGCACTGCCCAGCCCTCTGCCGCCGGCCACGATGATTTCCGCTTCCTCCAGATCCACCGAGTTGGTCTCGGTAATAAAATCCACAACACGGGTGGCGATATCCGCTTCTTTCATCGTGTTCTCGATTCGCACGATTTCCCCTTCACGGGATTCGTCTCGCGGCAGCTCCTGAAATACGCCGGCGCGGGCCGTCGCCATCTGCGGACGATACTGCTTGCAGAGGATGGTGGCCATCATCTTCTCGGAAAAGGCCGGCCTGCTGGCCAGCAGCAAGCGGGAAGGAGGCGCTTCAACGTCAAGCTCCGTCGTATCCGCCGTCAGCCCTGTGGGAAGGTGGGTGGCGATCGCCCCGGCCAGGTCGCGCCCGGTTCCGGTCGCTCCGAACAGCACGATCTCCGGCTTTGCTTCATCGATCAAACGCAAGCAAACTCTGCTGTAAGGCCGCGTCCTATAATCCTTCAACTCCTTGGCCTCGCATAGATAGACCTTATCCGCACCGTAATAAATGGCCTCTCGGGCCAAATGCTCCACCTGATCCCCCATCACCAAGGCGAGCAGGGGCGTCTCCAGCTTATCCGCCATTTTCCTGCCCTGTCCGAGCAGCTGCCAGGACACTTTTTTCGCTATGCCGTCCCGCTGCTCCACCACGATCATCACGCCGCGGTACGCCGACCAGTCCGGAGCTTGATCTTCCAATTGTTCGCTAGTCATCGTCTCTCTCCTCTCTCTCGTTTACCGCTTCATCCAACCGAATCGCTGCGGCAGCTCGGTTTCCCATAATTTTTCCACCACGGCCGCGGCGATCGCTTCACTGGATTCGCCTGCGATTTGTTGGCCTTCCACCTTCTTCACTTCCGGCACCCAGGTTTTGCCGACTATGGTCGGGGAGCCTTTCAAGCCGATCTTGCTTTTGTCCAAATCCGGGAAGTCCGCCGTCGTCCAAACGACCGGCTTGAATCTTGCAGCGCGAACCATGCCGGGAAGAGAGGCGCGGCGGACTTTGTTCAATTCCTTCAAGGCCGTGATCAATACCGGCATAGCCGTATCCACGACCTGAATGCCGTCCTCAAGATGACGATGAACGGTAATTCTCTTGCCTGCATCATCGACATGCACGACCTTGCTCACATAGGTCAGCTGCTCCGTATCCAAGCGGCAGGCGACACCCGGCCCAACCTGACCGGTATCCCCATCCAGCGTCTGTTTGCCGCAAAATAAAATGTCCACCTTCCCCCACTGCGCTTCTATCTTTTCAATCGCCTTGGCCAAAACATAGGAGGTTGCCAGCGTATCCGCTCCGGCAAAGCCCCTGTCCGTGACAAGCACCGCATCATCGGCTCCGAGCGAAATGCATTCCTTGAGCGCTTTTTCCGCAGGGGGCGGACCCATCGTCACCACGGTGACCCTGCCTCCGGTTTCATCCTTGATCCGCAGCGCTTCCTCCAGCCCGTGCAGATCGTAAAAATTGACGATACTGGGTACGCCCTGCCGAATCAGGGTATTGTTCTTGGGATCGATGCGAATTTCCCTGCTGTCCGGCACTTGCTTGATGCAAACTACGATATGCAGCATGCGTACTATTCCTCCTTCTTTTCATCGGGAGCACTTTCCCGCCGTTTGGTTAGATTGTGAAATCAGGAACTTGTTTAAGTTCATGTTAGCCGAAAAGGAAAACAGCCAATATGATTTTTGTCACACAGGAGCCGACTCAAAGTGATTTTTAAACCGAAAATCGACCCATAATGGCAATCGACCGAACACGAAAAACCCGGCTTGCGGAGCTGCTGACAAAACAGCCCCTTGCGCCGAGTCATATAGGAAGGTGGATATGTGCAGTCCGGTTAATCAATAATAGCTTCTAAGCAGCGTGATCCCTTGCTCCGAACGGATACGGTATCCCTTCAGCGTTCCCGGAACGAGTACGGCATCTCCGCGCTGGAGTGAAATTTCGCCTTCGTAATATTCCAGAGTCCCTTCGCCGTCGGCAACCACAAGAATGTCGGGATTACCCGCTTTTCCATTGGCGAGTGCGTAAAATCCTCCGCTTACCGCCATTTTCTCGATCGTAAAATACGGACAGGTCACGAGATGCTCATGGTTGAACGTCGGCGATTGCACGATCATGCGGCGGTTCGTATCCGCTTTGACCGGCGACGGCTGTCCATAGAGCATCACATCCGCAGCTTTTTCGATATGCAGCTCCCGGCCCACGCCCTTGGCATCCTTGCGGTCCCAGTCATAAACCCGGTAAGTGACATCCGACGTTTGCTGGATTTCGATCAGCACCGTTCCGGCAAGCAGGGCATGCATCGTCCGCGCCGGTACGAACACGATCTGATCCTTTGCAATTTTCTCACGCTTGTAGTAACGCTGCGTATCATTCTCGGCAACTGCCTGCAAATACTGCTCACGGCTTTCAAATGAGTCACCGTATAGGATTTCCCCGCCGGGCTTGTGATCCAATATGTACCACGCTTCTGTTTTTCCTAAATCCCCTTCATGCTTCTGCGCATAAGCATCGTCGGGGTGAATCTGCACGGAAAGATCGTCATCGGCCTCGAGAAACTTGACCAGCAAGGGAAAACGCTTCTGCGGGGAATTGCCCAAATAAGCTTGCGGATAAAGCTCGGTCAGCTCACCCAGCGTCTTTCCGGCCAAGCTTCCGTTGGCAGCCACGCTCGTTCCGTTGGGATGTCCGGAGACGACCCAGTATTCGCCGATCGGGCGATCCGTATTTGCATGAAACCAGCTTTTCAATTTATCTCCGCCCCAAATGCGTTCTGAAGTGACGGGAATAAATTTAATCGGATAAGCATTCATGATTGCTTCCTCCCCCTTATTTAAGGAAAATTAACGCCGCGGCGCCCACCAGCCCGACATTGCGGGAAAGCTTTGCCGGGACGACAGCGGCTTTTCTGCCTGTCGGATTCAACGCATAACGGCTCACATAATCGGAGACCGCAGCAAACAATGGATCCCCAACCTGGGATACGCCGCCGCCGATCACGACTTTTTGCGGATCGAAAATATTGATCAGGCTGACGCAGCCCATGCCGATGTAAGTGAACACCTGCTCGACATAAGGACGCAGCACGGGATCGTTGTCCGTAAAACGCTCAAACACTTCTTTCGTCGACATCGGCTTGCCATAAAGCGCCGACCCGTTTCGGGCGATGGCCGTGCCAGAAGCCAAATATTCAAAGCAGCCTTTTTGACCGCATACGCATGTACCTTGGGAAGGATCGATCACGATATGCCCGACATCTCCGGCATTGCCGCTGAAGCCTGTATACAGTTTCCCGTTCAACACGATTCCGGCTCCGATCCCGGTGCTTATCGTGATATAGATAAAATCGTCATCCTCCTGCGCAGCTCCGACCCATTTCTCTGCCAGCGCTGCCGCGCTCGCGTCATTCTCCATGATGACCGGAACTTCAAAGTGGCGCCTCATTTGTTCGACAACCGCAAAGCCCCACCAGCCCGGGAGATTCGGCGGACAAGTAATGACGCCGTTTTTGGGATCGAGCGGTCCGGGCGCGCCGATGCCGATGCCCGCAACCGCGGACAAGGCGATGCCCTTTTCCCCGAGTACCTCCCCCACCGCTGCGGCAATCCGCTCCGTCATCATCTCCGCGCTTACGCTTTGATCCGTGACCAGCGTTTTTTCCTGCAGCACTTCACCCCGCTCGTCCACGACGCCAAGCGCCACCTTCGTTCCCCCGATATCGATTCCAACCGCATAGCGCATTATTCCGCCACTCCTCATCTAATAGTCGTCTCAAACTAAAATACCATAACCCGCCAAAAGAGACCACCTACCTGCGAAAATGGAAAATGAAATTGATGACTCTGCGGCAAAAAAAGCCCCGTCTCATCCGCGGGATGATCGGGGCTTTCGGAAGGAATGGATTGCCGTGGGCTGCGAGAGCCCTGCCGATTATGGCGAAACCTGGAATTCCTTCTTCGGCATCACATGCATGTCCCTTGCCGTGACATGGGAAATGACATAATAGCTGCCGCTTTTGGCAAAGCTTTTTTGCACGGAATAGATTCCGTTCCCTTGCGATTTGACCATGATTTTCTCAGGCTCGGAGGAATCTGTCGCGCCGATTTCGAACATCACCTTGTCGGCGTCGTCAATCGCTTCGTTCTTCTGTGTAACCTTGGCGCTAAAAGTAACCGTTTCGCCTACCTTCGGATTTTCCGGACTCCAGCTCAAATCGACCTTAACGATATTAGCAGGATTCATGTCCATGTTCCCCATATCCATTTGCCCGTCTTGCGCTGCTTTTCCCGAGCAGCCTGCTGCTGTCATCAGCACAAGAAGCAAACCGCCAACCAACCATTTTTTCATCTTAATTGTACCTTCCTTTCGTTATTTCCAGATTATTTTGCCAAACGGATGATTTGCTTTTGCAAATCCTTTACATCCATTTTGTCGCCCATTTTATAAATTTTGCGGACATTTCCTTCCTTATCTATCAGATACAAGGTATTCGTATTGTGTACGAACGATCCGTCGTCCTGCTTGACCGCCATTACACCGTAATCCTTCAATATCGTATCGATCTTCTGCTGGTCGCCGCGCAGCATGGACCAGCCGCTGCGGTCAACCCCAAGCTTGTCGGCATACTGCTTCAGCACTTCCTGCGTGTCGTGCTCGGTATCGAAGCTGATCGAAATGAAATGAACCTGTTTGGCGAACAATTTTTCTTGCTTCAAAGCTTTTTGGATTTGCACCATATTGTAGGTGGTGGCCGGACAAATATCCGGACAATTCGTATACATGAACTCCACCAGGCGGACTTTGCCGTCCAATCCTCTGAGGCGGACATCACTGCCATCTATATTTTGCAGCGTAAAATCGGGCGCTCTTTTAATCACCGGCAGTGAATCGCCGCAGGCCGACAATACCGTCATGATCAGCAGCAGTCCTGAGAGCAAGAGAGTTCGTTTGCGATGAGTGTGTGACTTCAATACAATCCCCCCCGTTACTTCTATTTATAACCTTCCAACCAAGCGGCCAATGCCTGAATGTCTTCGGGTTTCAGCATTTTCTTGAATGTGGGCATGCCGCCGCCGCCATTTTCGATCTTGTGCATGATTTGTTCTTGGGTGAGCATAGTTCCGACCGTGTTCAGAGCCGGAC
>CAZESH010000020.1:0-26700 GCA_964514665.1 uncultured Caryophanales bacterium | reverse complement strand
GATCACCATTTAAATTAAGGAATTCGAGTTTACACAAAATTGTGGACAGACCCAATGTCACGGATGCCTTGTCAGCATTCAACCGTCTGATTAATCCCTCTCATAAGATGGTGTTCGAGGGTATATTTAATACCTTGCAGACCGGTTTAAGCAAACTCGGTGACAGCTCCGCATCTCGAACCAAAGCGATCAGCGATCTGATTCATATGATTAAAGATATTCCGATGAATGGCAAGCAGGACTACGATGTCCTTGGTTTCATCTATGAATATCTGATTAGCATGTTTGCAGCCAATGCCGGAAAAAAAGCAGGCGAGTTTTACACGCCGCATGAAGTATCCCTTCTTATGTCCGAAATTATTGCAGGCCATTTGAAGGACAGAACGGAAATCAACATTTATGACCCAACGAGCGGTTCGGGCTCCCTCTTGATAAATATCGGTCGTTCTGTTGCAAAGCATATTGATGATGAAGACAACATCAAATACTATGCACAGGAATTGAAGCAGAATACATACAACCTCACTCGTATGAATTTAGTAATGCGTGGCATCCTCCCGGATAATATCGTAACTCGCAACGGTGACACTTTGGAAGATGATTGGCCGTACTTTGATGAAGCCAACCCGGTTGAAACGTACAATCCACTTTATGTGGATGCAGTTGTTTCCAATCCTCCATACTCTCAGCATTGGGACCCGAACAATAAGGAAACAGACCCTCGCTACGCACGTTTTGGCCTCGCTCCGAAATCAAAAGCTGATTATGCTTTCCTGCTCCACGACTTATTCCATCTTAAGCCGGACGGCATCATGACGATAGTTCTTCCGCACGGTGTTTTATTCCGTGGTGGTGATGAGGGCGTGATTCGCAAAAATCTGATTGAAGGCAATCACATTGATGCTATCATCGGACTTCCTGCCAATATTTTCTTTGGCACGGGCATTGAGACAATCATCATGGTTTTGAAACAAAAGCGTGAGAATACCGATGTTTTGATTGTTGATGCATCCAAGGGTTTTATTAAAGTGAGTAAGAACAATAAGCTCAGAGCATCTGATATTAAAAAGATCGTTGATACCGTAACGGCCAGAGTCGACCTTGACAAATTCGCAAGAAAAGTCAGCCGTGAGGAAATTCGCCGGAATGAATACAACTTGAATATTCCGAGATATGTTGATTCCTCCGAAGGCGCAGAAAAATGGGATCTCTATGCATCTATGTTCGGCGGCATTCCCATGAGCGAAGTTGCTGAACTCGACGTGTACTGGAGTGCTTTCCCGGGATTAAAGGAGGCATTGTTTACACAGGGGGCAGGTCCATATGCTGAATTGGCAGTTGGCAATATTGAACACACTGTCGACGAGCATCCCGCTGTAAAAGCTTTTTTTTCCAATTTCGCGGGTGCTTTCGGAGACTTCGACGGCTTCTTGAAAACCGAGCTGATTATGAATATGGCGAGCCTCAATATTTCAAAAGAAGAGGCTGTATTGAGTGAAGATATTTTTGCACGCCTTGCCTCCATTCCGCTTATTAACAGATATGAAGCCTATCAATTACTTGATGACGAGTGGGCAAAAACATCTGTTGATCTTGAAGTTATTCAGACTGAGGGCTTCAATGCTGTTAAAAGAGTTGATCCCAACATGGTCTTCAAGAAAAAGGACGGCAAAGAGGAAGAGGTGCAGGATGGTTGGATCGGTCATGTTATTCCGTTTGAACTTGTTCAGCGGACACTCCTTTTGGATGAATATGAAGCGGTTATGCAAAAAGAGGGCCGACTTGCCGAAATCTCCTCTGAATATGATGAAATACTCGACTCGCTTTCCGAAGAAGAAAAGGATTCAAGCGTGACAACCGAGTCCAGCGATGCGTTCGTCGCAAAAGAAGTCGGTGATAAACTCAAAGAAATCTATTCTGATGTGGAAAATCAGGAAATTAAAGCTCTAAATGCATATGCCACCCTTTCCAGGAAAGCCGACAAACTTGCCTTTATCAGCTCTCACGACGATGTCGTATGGTCTATTATGGAAGCAGGCAATGATGGCACCTATGCTAAAAAAGCAGTAAATGCTTATTTAGCAGAGCTTCAATCCGCTTTTGAGTTCCATGAAGATTCCTTTGAAGCAAAAATTGTAAAAGTAAGTAAGCTGATGGCCGAAGAAAAGGAAGTAAAAGCACAGGTAAAAGCGGATGCCGCAGCCTTGCATATGAAAACCAAGGAAACCATTGAATCGCTGTCCGACGAACAGGCGCTTGAACTGCTTGAACAAAAATGGATTGTTCCGCTTACGGAGAGTATTAAGCAGCTTCCCCGTGCGGTAATTTATGTTCTGGTAGACAACGTCAAAGCCCTTTCTGAAAAATACGCTGTCACATACTCTGCGGTGGATTCAGAGATACAGGAAACGGAGTCTACTCTCTCGGCGCTCATTGATGAACTCGTCGGCAACGAGTATGATATGAAAGGTCTCAGCGAGCTCCAGTCGCTGTTAAAGAGTGAATAATATGGATGGAAAAGATAAAAAACCAGAGATTCGTTTCAGTGGATTTACCGATGCTTGGGAACAGCGGAAGGTTGGAGATGTGTTAACAGAAAAGCAACGCCCTATCAAAATGGAAGATGATGTAGAGTATCAGCTCATTACGGTTAAACGTCGTAATGAGGGAATAGTATCTAGGGGTTATTTCGAGGGAAGGAATATTTTAGTAAAAAACTATTTTGAAATTAGATCTGGAGATTATTTGATTTCAAAGAGACAAGTGGTACATGGAGCAAACGGAGTAGTGCCAGAAGGTCTTGATAAATCAATTGTTTCCAATGAATACTTAGTATCCATTGGAAACAAAAAAATCACTACCGAGTACTGGGCTCTAATATCGAAACGGCCTGACATGTATAGGCTGTTTTTCCTCAGCTCATACGGAGTTGATATAGAAAAGTTGGTATTTGATGTTGAAGATTGGAAAAAGAGAATTATTATTATACCATCTTTGCCCGAACAAGGAAAGATTACAATGATCTTTCAGTATCTCGACAATCTTATCACCCTTCATCAGCGTAAGTATGACAAGCTAGTAACCGTCAAAAAATCCATGCTCATAAAAATGTTCCCGAAGGATAGAGCCAATGTTCCGGAAATTCGTTTTGTCGGATTTACTGATGCTTGGGAACAACGTAAGTTGGGAGAGATACTAACAGCCTACTCTTTTAAGCCATATGTTGCTGAACCCCAGGCTAATGGTGAATACGAAGTCATACAGCAAGGAGACAATCCTGTTGTTGGTTACTCTGACGGTAAACCATTCTTAGATTACGAGAGCGTTGTATTATTTGGCGACCACACATTGTCATTGTACAAGCCACAAACGCCCTTCTTTGTAGCTACTGACGGCATTAAAATCATTGGAAGCACTAACAAAGCAAACGGCTTTTATTTGCTTTACCTGTTGGAAAGATATAAGCCACAGTCTGAGGGATATAAACGGTATTATTCAATCTTAAAAGATTGTCAATGTTTCATTTCGACTAATCTTCAAGAACAACGAAAAATCGGAAACTATTTCAATCACCTCGACCATCTTATCGCCCTTCATCAGCGTAAGTTAGAAAAGTTGAAAAATATCAAGAAATCCATGCTCGAAAAAATGTTTGTGTAAGGGGTGTGAACGCGTAATGGTCTTTGACAAAGAATCTGATTTTGAAGAAGCCTTGATTGAGGCACTCTCTCATAAAGGCTGGGAACCTAAGGTTCTGAAGTATCGAACTGAAGAAGATCTAGTAAAAAACTGGGCGGATATTCTCTTTGAAAACAACAGAGGTATCGACCGTTTGAATGATTACCCTCTGACAAGCGGCGAGATGCAACAGATTATGGAGCAGATCACCACGCTGCGAACGCCTTTGAGACTAAACGGCTTTATCAACGGGAGAACTGTAGCCGTTACCCGTGATAATCCCGATGATACTCTGCACTTCGGGAAAGAAGTCAGCCTCAAGATTTATGACCGTCGTGAAATCGCTGCCGGACAAAGCCGCTATCAAATTGCACAGCAGCCAAAATTTAAGAGCAAGTCCAAAATATTAAATGATCGTCGCGGTGATTTGATACTCTTGATCAACGGTATGCCGGTTATTCACATCGAGCTGAAGCGCAGCGGCGTTTCAGTCAGCCAGGCAGCAGGCATATAACCAGATAGAAAAATACTCCGATGAAGGGATTTTCACCGGAATATTTGCGCTGATTCAGATTTTTGTTGCTATGGAACCGGCAGAAACAGTTTATTTCGCTAATCCAGGAATGGACGGAAAGTTCAATAAGGATTTCTATTTTCACTGGGCAGATTTTAATAACGAGCCTATCAATGACTGGAAACAGATTGTTTCTTCTCTGCTTTCCATTCCGATGGCACACCAGCTTATCGGCTTTTACACCGTCGCCGATGATACCGATGGTGTACTGAAAGTTATGCGCAGCTATCAATACTATGCAGCAAACGCCATTTCTGACCGTGTTGCCAAAACCAACTGGGATGGTCGCGACAGGCTTGGCGGATATGTTTGGCATACCACAGGCTCCGGTAAGACGATGACAAGCTTCAAGTCGGCGCAGTTGATTGCAAACTCAAAAGATTCCGACAAGGTTATTTTCCTGATGGACAGAATTGAACTCGGAACGCAGTCCTTGAAAGAATATCGCGGTTTTGCAGATGAAAATGAGTCCGTTCAGGCAACGGAAGATACTTTTACTTTAATTTCAAAACTAAAAAGCGACGACCCGGCAAATACGCTTATCGTCACCTCTATCCAGAAAATGAGCAATATTAAAGACGAAGAGGGCGGCGTAAATGCACATGATATTGAGATGATGAGTTCCAAAAGAGTCGTCTTTATTGTCGATGAAGCGCATCGCTCTACCTTCGGAGGTATGCTCCAGGATATAAAGGACTCTTTCCCGTCTGCCGTTTTCTTTGGATTTACAGGAACGCCGATTCAGGATGAAAACCAAAAAAAAATGAACACCACATCAACCATCTTCGGTGGCGAGCTGCACAGATACAGCATTGCGGATGGTATTCGTGATAAGAATGTCCTTGGGTTTGACCCTTACATGATGCTGACCTTCAAAGATAGGGATGTTCGACAGGTTGTTGCTTTGGATCAGGCAAAAGCGACTAACGTTGAAGAAGCCCTTGCTGATCCTAAAAAGAGCGAAGTCTTTTATAAATTCATGGATTCTTCTCAAGTAAAAATGGCTGGCTATATCGGTGATGACGGAAAATATGTCAGAGGGATAGAGAACTATTTGTCTACATCCCAATATCAAACTGAACAACATTTGAACACGGTTGTTCAGGACATTGCTGACAATTGGTTGACATTAAGTCATAATAGCAAGTTCCATGCAATCTTTGCTACAAGCAGCATCCCGGAGGCAATCCGTTATTATCGGATGATAAAAAATGCCATGCCCACATTAAAGGTTACCTGCCTGTTTGACCCAAGCATCGACAATAACGACGGAGTAGCTTTCAAAGAAGACGGTCTTGTTGAAATAATCAAGGATTACAACGCCAGATATGAACAGGAATTTAGTCTGAAGAACTACGATAAGCTACGGAAGGATATTGCTACGCGGCTTGCTCACAAAAAGCCATATCAATTTATTGAAAGAACGCCGGAAAAGCAGCTCGATCTTCTGATTGTAGTCGACCAGATGCTTACAGGCTTCGATTCCAAGTGGATTAACACGCTTTATATGGATAAGGTGCTTCGGTATGAAAATATCATCCAGGCATTCTCTCGTACAAATCGTTTGTTTGGCCCGGAAAAGCCTTTTGGAACCATACGATACTACAGGTATCCGCATACGATGGAGCAAAACATCGAAAAAGCTGTGAAGCTCTATTCTGGTGATAAGCCTATTGGATTATTTGTAGAAAAGCTTGAGTACAATCTAAACAAGCTGAATGCAATTTTTGATGACATCAGCGACCTGTTCACCCGTTCCGGGATTCCAAACTTTGAAAAGCTGCCGGATGACCGTTCGGAGCGTGGGAAATTCGCATCTCTCTTCAAATCATTCAATGACTATCTGGAAGCTGCAAAAATTCAAGGCTTTACATGGAAGCAGTCAACGTACGAGTTCAGCCATGGCAGTGGCAAGCCAAAGACTAAAGTCGATATGAAACTAGATGAAAATACCTATTTGGTTCTGGCGATGCGTTATAAAGAGCTGTTCGGCGGCAACGGCGGAGGTGGCGGCGACGATGTTCCTTTCGAGATTGATGGTTACCTAACGGAGATTGATACCGGGAAAATCGACTCGGACTATATGAACTCGCGCTTTGAAAAGTTTCTGAAAATCCTTACACAAGATGATGTAGATGAAGCAGAAATGCGGAAAACGCTTGATGATTTGCATAAGTCATTCGCCATGTTGACGCAGGAAGAACAAAAGTATGCTAACATCTTCCTTCACGAAGTAGAAAGCGGAAATGCCAGGATGGAAAGCGGTAAAACTTTCAGGGATTACATCATTGAATATCAATTCAAGGCAAAGAATGACCAGCTCCGCCGTATTTCACGATTCTTGGGGGTGGATGAAAAGAAGCTCCGCAATCTAATGGCTGCAAATGTAACTGAGACAAGCATCAATGAGTTCGGTCGCTTCGATGATTTGAAGGCTTCCGTAGACAAAGCTAAGGCAAAGGAGTATTTTGAAAAACTGGAAAACGCAAAAATACCACCATTTAAGATCAACATAAGAGTACACAATTTGCTTCAGGAGTTCATTCTTAAAGGTGGGTTCGATATCGAAGAGCCGAAAGAATAAAGGGGGCGGGATCGTGGCTGCAAGAGGGAAAAGCATAAATCTATTTCTTATGGATAGCGAAGCAAGCGGCCGCATTAAGTGTATGTTAGCAAACTGGACTGGTGTTGCATACAAAATTCCACGTACGGAATTGGATAAGTGTAAAGATCGAGATGATTTGAAACAAAGCGGTGTCTATTTCCTATTTGGCACGTCTGATACTACCGGTGAAAATGTGGTATATATCGGACAGGCTGGTGCAAGAAAAAATGGCGAAGGTATTTTGAATCGTTTGCAGGAGCATAAACGCAACACAGATAAAGATTACTGGACAGAGGCGATTGTGTTCACCACCTCAAATAATTCCTTTGGCCCAACGGAAATCAGCTATCTTGAAAATCGTTTTTGTAATCTTGCAATAAACGCAAAAAGATATGTTGTAAAGAATGGAAACGACCCTTCACAAGGACATATCACAGAAGAAAAAGAAAGTGAATTAGAAGAGTTCGTGGACTATGCCAAGATTATAATGGGTACGCTAGGACATAAAATCTTCGTTCCGGTTGATGCGGCATCAACTATTATAACAAATGACACGGGTATTGATGAAGTTGAGCCAGTACTGTATTTGAAAACCACGAAGGCAAAAGCAACAGGACGCCGTACCAGCGATGGGTTCGTGGTTTTTAAAGATAGTGAAGTATCTCCAAACCCTACTAAAAGCTGCCCAGATACCATTCATCATCTGCGGAAGCAAAATGCTGATCGGATCAATGCAGAGAATTTGTTGACTGAAGATACGCTTTTTAGTAGCCCGTCGGCAGCTGCAGGCTTTGTAACTTATGCAAGTGCCAATGGATTGATTATGTGGGCCACCACCGATGGAAAGACATTACGTGAATTAGAAAATAAAGATAATTAATTTTTCAAAGAACGGGGAATGCCTGTTAAACAGTTTCAGTGAACGAGAATTATCGAAAAACACACAGAGAATGCAGTCTATATTTTCTCAAGACAAATTGCCGATTAGGGGTAGAATAGATGTTAATGTTAAGCTTGAGAAAGAAGGATTCAAATAAGGAAAAATTTTGAAAATTGAAATATGGGTGAGAGGGTCAAACCACAATTATTGTTGAGTAATAACCAGAAAGTAAGAATTGGGGAGATGAATTGATGAATTATTTCACTATAGCAGTTGCAATTTTAACTGTGTTGGTTGCTATTATTCAGGTTGTAATTGCCTTAGTTCAAGTATCAATTAATAAATATAAAGTAAAGTACGACTTGTATGATAAACGATATAAGGTATTTGAGCTATGCATGGAATTATTAGACAGAATCATCACCGATAGAGATCTTGATTCAGACGAACTTTTTTCTAGGTTTGTTAGAATAAAAAATGAAAGTTACTTCTTATTTAAGGAATATACTGCAAATCAAATTGAGGCCTATTATACAGTCGGTTTTTATTATCGATACTATAAGAATTGCCAAGATGAAGAGCAGACAAAGTATGACCAGCAACTACTACAAATATTAAATATTGATAATTCAAATAAAGATATCAAATTAAAAGATATTTCTGTATCAATTCACGAGTATTGTTATAAGCATTTTTACAACCTTAAAGACACTTTTTTGGAACATTTGGATTTTAGAAAACTAGTTTAGTAAGGAATAGGATACCGGCCATGTCTTATTTTTATCTTCAAAAAAGGATCAAAATATAGGCTACATGAATCAGATTAAAATAGAATGCTAGCTGATAAATTTTGGGGACTTTTTGATGGAATCATGCTAAAAGTTTTATTTTTCACTGAATGAATTGATGGGGGATAGCATTAAAATGAAAATTCACTACTTTCAAAGGTATCATTCGAAAGAAAACGTCTCAACCGGAAACGCTATGTTATTGCTTTCAAGACTCTATCATTACTCACCCAGTAAATTCCATGCTTTTATGAACAGTTTGGTAGGGGACGAAATTCAACATTTCGAAACTGATGTTTTTTTTGAGATGCAAATCAAGAGTGATAAATCTGTACCGGATGGTCAACTAAAGCAGAACAGCTTCAACATTGTCATAGAGACGAAGCTCGGAAAGAATTTCGATATCGCTCAGGTGAATAATCACTTAAAGGCATTCAAACATGAAGATTTCCAAATTATGCTTACCCTCAGTCCTTATCCAATCTCAAAAAAGCAAGAAACTGAAATTAGAAATGTAATAGAAGCAGAGAATCGCGCGAGAAACATACATATTAAGCACGTACATATCACTTTTGAAAAGCTGATTACACTTGTGAATGATGTCATTGATTATCGGGATTTTGAGTTTAATGATATACTGGATGATTTCCGGGAATATTGCTCTCACGAGGATCTACTTTCTAACCGCGATCATATGATGAGGGCTGTAACCGTAGGAAAGTCATTTATAGATAACTTGAAGTACAAGTTATATTATGACCCCGCATCGAGGGGATATTCAGAACATGGTTTTATTGGTTTATATAAAGTTAAAGCCATCATGGCAGTAGGCAAAATCGTAAATATTGTGGAAGCCGACGAAGTTGATGGACAGTTATTGATTAAGCAAAGTACTTTTTCTTTAACTCTCGAACAAGAACAAAATATTCTGGGAGCCATCAACAGTTCAAAAAGTTACGGATGGAATGTGGAAAAGGATCATAAGTTTTTCTGCGTAGATGAATTTGTTGAAACCAATTATGTGAAAACGAGTAAGTTTCCCTTGCAGGGCACTAAATTTTTCGATCTTAATGAGATCCTTGGAGCGGAGACAGAAAAGACCTCTCAAAATATTGCGGAACTATTATCAGGAAAGACATGGGAGTAAAATCGTTCGAATGGATTAGCAGCATCGCACGCATGGGAAAGTAAAAGTTTTATTATTTATTGCTTTTTATATATAGATAATTTTCAAGAAATTCGGTGAAAAAATGGAAATGAACGATCTTTCAATAATCGTAAAGAATGCAGCAAAAGAAATATGGCAGTATAATATTGCCTCTGATTATGATAAAAATCGATTAAGAAGAGAGGCATCACTCCAAAGCAGTTTTTATTATCATTTGAGAAGTAAAATTGGGGATGTTACTTTAGATTTTTATAATGCTGTGATTTACCCGGAATATCATTACAAAGGTAAACGTGTCGATTTAGCAGTGGTTCAGTTGCAAAATGGAAAGATGCACCCAATCGCTATATTTGAATTTAAATATAAAAGCTCAGCTGATGATACGGAATTTTTGAAGGATGTTGATAAAATTATCAGATTTATCGATGAGTCAGATACTTGCATCTTTTATATTGGATTTATTCAAGAAGCGGAATATGCCGATATTGATGATAATTTCACATGGCTAAATGATAGTCAAATTAAAAGAGCATCGGGAAAAGTAATTGAAATGACTGGTGGTTTATATAGGCCAGATGAAAAATGTATTTGGAGCTTTAAAGAAATTTAAAGCTCAACATATGAAGTAATATTTGTGTTAGGATAGAACTGTAGTCTTTGTGGTCTCTTAAGCAAGAAGCTGAATAGCGAAGCCTTTATTTGATCAAGAAATTTTAAATTCTACAAATAAATTCTTTTCGAGTTAAATTGCACAAGCGGCTCAAACCCCTTGATACAACAAGATTTAAGCTCGATAGTAGTGCGTTTATTTTATCTATTTCTTATCTTGACAGGGTGGAGGTGGCTGGTTCGAGTCCTACATAGGTCATGGGCGGCATGATAATGGTACCTGCCGTAAAACTGCCGCAAAAATTAGTGATAAAGTCTAATAAAGACAACGAATACTAAGATATCTGACTTCAAAAACATTGATTTTATGCGATATTAAGCGACTATAACAGATGCCGCGGTAACGAGGTCGCTTCCCGCATACGGTGCATGTGGAGTGTTGTTCACTGTTGGTTTGGAGCGGGAATAAGAACAAGGAGAAGTAACAGTGGAAATTTTAAGTCCCTTCGCATCTAGATGCAAAGGGACTTATTGTTACTTCAAAACTTCTCTTTAAAGTTATCAATTTGTCTGGTAATAAAGATTCATATGTGCCCTTGGAAGATACTGCAATTTTTGTCGCTTCATTTGCAGTGAGTTTTGAATCTTGTTGTGCCTGAAGAAAGAGGTCCCCTTTTCCCGTTCCGCCTGCTGCCTTCTTTACTTAAATCACTAATCAATGCCGGTTAACAAACTTTATGTGATACCGAAACAGGTATTTTGAAAGATATGCAGAATGTTAAATTCAGTTTGAATAATTTAGGACAGTCCCGGAATGAATTAAAGGGGGAGCCTAAGCAGCAACTTCATTAAAAAATGATTATAAAGATAGGAGGAAATTAAAATGTTTGGTAAAACGGAAATCAGTCAGGTAAAAAAAGCATTAAGAGCTGCCATAGACAATGACGACTTGGCCGGCGGGAATTTACTGATTATAAAAGAGGGAAAAGAAATCTTCTATCATGAAGACGGTTTTGCCGATAGGGAAAATAATCTTCCAATCAAAAGGGATTCCATTTTTAGATTATATTCCATGAGTAAACCGGTAACAGCAGCTGCGGTGATGATCCTTTTGGAACGCGGGGAGATAGATTTATATGAACCGGCAAGCAAATTTCTTAATGGTTTTAAAAATCAGATGGTCGATGAAGGCGGCAATCCGGTTCCGGTGGAACGGGAAGTAACCATTAAAGATTTGCTTTCCATGACCTCAGGGTTGGTATATGGAGGCGATAACAGAGCAGGACAGGAAACAGAAGCTTTGTTTCAAGAGATTGACAGCAGGTTATTGGGCGATTCGCCAATGGGTACAGTAGAAGCCATGAACAAACTGGGGAAATGCGCCCTTGCCTTTCAGCCGGGAACTTCTTGGCAGTACGGAACGTCGGCCGATGTGCTGGGAGCTGTCGTGGAAGTGGCCAGCGGAATGCGTTTCGGAGAGTTCCTGAATAAAGAAATATTTGAACCTTTGGGCATGCACGATACCGGATTTTGGCTGACGGCAGAAAAAAGGGACCGTCTTGTAAAAACCTATGCAGACAATGGAATGGGGCAATTGGAGCTTTATACCGGCAACCATTTGGGTATCGTTCATCAGTTGGATCAAAATCCGGCATTTGAATCCGGAGGAGCCGGTCTGGTCTCAACTATCGATGATTATGCAAGATTTGCCAAAATGCTTATGAATGAGGGAAGTCTGGACGGCGTTCAGATCTTGCGGCCCAAAACAGTCAAATATCTGACCTCTGGAACTTTAAATGCTGTGCAGCAGAAAGGTTTTGACCTTTGGCTCACGCTTTGTGGACACAGTTATGGGAATTTAATGCGTGTAATGACGGATTGCAGTAAGGCCGGGGATCTGGGAAGCCTTGGAGAATATGGCTGGGACGGCTGGCTGGGTGCATATTTTTGTAATTGCCCACAAGACGGCTTGACCTTCTTGTTCATGATGCAGAAGACCGATGCCGGAACGAATGCTCTCACCAGAAAGTTGCGGAATATTATCCTTAGCTCATAATCCGGTGTTTTTTTTCAGATTAAGCAACAGTACCTTCAGCAGCTTCTTAATGCAGCAAAAGGTCCACAGTGTTGTCAACCTGAGGGGAATATTTTTCCGGTCCAAATCTATATGTTATATTAACGTTCAAGATTTGACGAGCAAGATAGTATTAGATACAAATTTTGAAAAGAAAGCGAGGATACTCTATGTCTAAACCTTTGCTGTCCAATCGACCACTTGGCAGAACTGGCCTGCTTGTCTCACCGCTTTGTGTTGGTGGCGCTCCACTTGGCGATATGCCTGAAACCTTTTCCTATAGCGCACCAGAAGAAAACGCGCTGGCAACAATTCGTGCTGCCTTTGCAAGCCCGATCAACTTCCTCGATACAGCTGCGGCCTATGGTGACGGTGAGAGCGAGCGCCGTATTGGC
This sequence comes from uncultured Caryophanales bacterium, assembly GCA_964514665.1. Lineage (GTDB taxonomy): Bacteria > Bacillota > Bacilli > Paenibacillales > KCTC-25726 > CAZESH01. The sequence goes on along the minus strand of CAZESH010000020.1, from coordinate 13,929 downwards.
AAGGTAATTAAAGAGAATGGTGGACTCCCATCGGGCTTTGTGCTTGCCACCAAAGCTGACCGCTCTTTACAGACTGGTGACTTCAGCGGAGAACAAATCAAACGTTCCATCGAAGGAAGTCTCCTCCGCTTGGGGCTGGATCGTCTGCAATATGTCTACATCCATGATCCGGAACATACCACCTTTGAAAATGTCATGGGACCGGGTGGACCGCTTGAGGTGCTGAAAAACTTCAGGGATCAGGGAGTCATCGATCACATTGGCATATCCGGCGGGCCAATCCAGATGCTCATTCGTTATGTGGAAACGGGGGAGTTTAGCGCCGTTGAGACCCATAACCGCTACACGCTGCTCAATCGATCAGCCGAGCCTTTGCTTGATGTCGCCAATCGATTGGGTGTTGCAGTAATCAACGCAGCACCCTATGGCAGCGGCATGTTGGCAAAAGGTCCGGATGCCTACGCCCGTTATGCTTATAACGATGCACCGCCGTCGTTGGTCGAACGCGCACGATCGTTTGCATCAGTCTGCCAGGAATACGATGTACCCCTAGCCGCCGCGGCACTTCAATTCTCCATGCGTGACCCGCGTGTCACAAGTACTGTCGTTGGCATGACCAAGCCGGAACGTGTCGCCCAGACGTTGGAGCTCGCCAGTTACCCCATTCCTTCCGAGCTTTGGCCTGCGCTAGACGCCATTGGTTTTGATACTGACGATCCCGAAGCCAATAGATTTACATAAATCGACGGCGGATTCGAGAAGATCAGGGCATGATATGTTCGTCAATGGACATGTGATTCAAGGACAAGTTAAAGGAGCCAAGGGATGAAGCAGTTCATCCTTTGGCTCTCTTCTTTTATAACGTAAACGGAAATCATCTCCACTTTGTACAGCTATTGCATTAGTGGATATATAAGTTTTACTGACTAAGTGGTAACCGAAAAAGGAAAAAATGTTCTTGACAAAAATAAAAAGTAATATAATAATATTAATTAAAGTAACCATCATGGGGGGGAAACCAATGTTTCATGTATTCAGATTGGGTTATGTCGAGTTTAACACGAGCAATATCGAAGCTATGAAAAATTATTACAACGAAGTTATGGGCTTCACTTTGGTGGAAGAAGGCCCGGATGGAAGCGCTTATTTTAGCAGTTCTACCGATCATCATAATATCGTTCTGAATCCGTCGGCTTTATCGGGAGTTGCCCGTTTTGGTTTTCAATACAAATCGGATGCTTCGGCGAAAGACATCGTAAAGGAACTGGCAAAAATTGATATAAAAGCCGTTTTGAAAACGGATACAAAACCCGGTGTGCCGGAAGTAGTGGAATTTTCCGATCCGGATGGCTATCAGGTACAATTATTTTCAGAAATGGACACGGCTTCGCCAGGATTTAAACACGGGGGCATCATTCCCAATAAGATTGGGCATCTTGCCCTAAGGGTGGACAGCGCGAAGAGAGCGGTAGATTTTTACGGGGAACTGGGATTTACAAATACGGATTGGATTGAAGAGTTTTTCGGGTTTACTACCTGCAACACCGATCATCATGTGCTGAATTTCTTTACTACACCCCAAAAGGGCATGCATCATCTCGCTTTCGAATTAAGGAACTATAGCCATATTGCGCATAGTATGGATTATCTCGGGAAACACAAAATTCCGGTTATATGGGGACCGTCTCGGCATGGTGCAGGGCATAACATCGCTACATACCACTATGACCCGGATGGAAATATGATTGAACTGTTTACGGATGCAGACAAGTATATCAAGGAATTAGATTGTTTTGAGCCAAGACCTTGGCATAGGGATAATCCGCAAAAACCAAAAGTATGGAAAACGGATGAATGTATTTCTCAATGGGGGACTTCCTTCGAAAAAGCACTGGTATAAAGGGCTCTCCCAAAAGGGATTTTAAATGAGCCAGTTCCAACATTTTAACGAGAGAACCTCCGAATCCACCAGCACTGTGGACTGAGGTTCTTTTTATTCACGGGAAAGCAATCGTTATTAGACATTCGACACCTTGCCCGGTGCAGTCATGCAATCGGGATTCAGGAGAATCCGCTATGGAATTTTTATTCAACGTTAAAAAAGTAACGATTAAAATCAATAATCCGGATGAAAGAGCGCTTATAGCTCCAGCAAACATATTGCCCGAGTTCATGGGTCCAAACCATCCAGCAAACAAAGCTCCGATAACCAGACAGGATAAACCAAACGATAGAGTTCCGACAGGCGCAGGATTTGCCATTTTCATTTTCTTTCCCCCCATAATGAATTTGCAGAATTCTTGAAACTTACGTTATCTTTTCTACTCTGAACCACCTCCAATTCTAAGGGAGCATTCATTGTTAAAATTTGATGTCAAATCCGATGGAGATAACCATAATTAACATTAATTAATACTATAATAATATTATATGTAAAATGTGTCAAGAATGCGCTTACATTTAATTGTCATTCAAAGAGGTTTGACAATCTTCGTAATTATACTATAATAATATTTAATTAACTGAAATCATAAGGAGTATTTTTATGGCACTGCAAAATATAAGCGACCAATTGCTTCATGAGTTAGGCCGAAAGATCGTTCATGGTGAACTTCAACCGGGGCAATCCCTTCCAAAGGTTGAAGATTATAGCGAAATGAAGGGGGTCAGCCGTACGGTCGTTCGAGAGGTTCTCAAAAGCTTGGCAGCGCGCAGACTGATCGAATCCACGACAAAAATCGGCACCCTGGTTTGTCCACGTTCCAATTGGCAATGGTGGGACCCGGATGTGTTGACATGGGCATCGGAAATGGAGAATAATGAAGAGTTTTTGGCCCGGCTGACTGAAGTCAGATTGGCAATTGAACCTGCGGCAATGGAATTGGCTGCGAAAAATGTGACCGAGGAAGATATTCAAAACATTCAAAAATCTTACGACCAGTTGAAAGCCTCCGTGGATGATGAAGAAAAATGGGTAAAGGCTGATTATCATTTCCATAACAGCTTGATTCAAGCGTCCCATAACGAATTGTTGATCAGCCTGATTCAAACTTTGCGCCTAGCGTTGGAAAGAAGCCGACATACGACGTTTCATACCATAAAACAACATCCTGCGGAGCCCTTCCGAGGGCCGGATGAAGAAATTTTGGAAAGGCATAAAGCGGTAATGCTGGCAGTATGCGAGAGGAACGATGCACTTGCGCGACAGAAAATGTATGAATTGCTTACACGCGTATCCCAGTTAATCAGGACCAAAGATCGCCCATAAATTTATAATGCCTGACAGAAATATACCGGTATCCATCCGGTATATTTTTTATTGACTTATTAATATTATAATATAATAATATTAATAAGGGCTGAGTTGCCCAAACCCGTTAAAAAAATAGGAGGACAAAGCATGGGAGAACGCATTGCAAGGTATGCACACGAAGGAACGATCCAATGGGGAGTGATTCAGGAGAATACGGTTCTTCCTGTTGAAGGCGTGTATAACTCGTTAACGGAATTGCTGCAAGCAGGAAAAGAAGAAGTTCTGGGAAAGGTCAACCCGTCAAAAGCGCTATCGTTGGACGATATTCGATTGGTTAGCCCGGTTACGCAGCCTGCGCGTATTGTATGCCAAGGGGCAAATTTTGCCTTGCATAGATCGGAAGCGGGACTAAATTCTGCAAGAGCGCCATTTAATCTTTTTTTTACAAAGCCCGACAGTTCTCTTTCCGGTGCAAAGGACGACATACGGCTTCCTTCGCACGTTAAGCTTCTTGATTATGAGATCGAGCTTGGGCTAGTGATGAAAACGAAGATCAGGGGATCTGTTCAGGTCTCGGAAGAAAATTTGCATGAGTATGTCGCGGGAATCATCATCACGAACGACGTTTCTGCAAGAGATGTTCAGTTTACGGAAGGTCAATGGTTCAAAGGGAAATGCTATCGCACCTTCTGCCCTGCGGGGCCTTTTATGTACTGGCTTGATTCCGAGGAGGTCCCGCAAATCCATCATTTGGATTTGAAACTGTGGGTCAACGGAGAATTGAGACAATCCGCGAACACGGAACAGCTGCTGTATAAACCGGAAGAGACGATTGAAGAGTTGTCCGGCATGATGGATTTTGATCCGGGGGATTTATTGCTGACAGGAACCCCTGGAGGGGTGGCGCTGAAATTGACGGGAGAACAATTTGAACAGTTGACGAATCCATTTCTCCCAAGCGACAAAAAGTTGGATCTTGTGTTGGAAAGCCAGGCAGGAAATAAAAGTTATTTGAAAAACGGCGATATTGTCCGCTGTGAAATCAAGAGTCCGGACGGTCGAATCGATTTGGGTTTTCAAGAAAACCGTGTGGTATCTGCGTAAGATTTGGCTTATTGCGCTTGGAAGGAGAATCGGAATGAATGAACAGAAAGAAACTACGCTTCTCTTCCTCCCGGGAGCAGGGGGAACGGCTTCGAAATGGAGACGCGTACGCAATCTGATGAACGGGTATCGCTGTGTATTCATGGATTTGCCGGGACATGGATTGAATCGAAATCCGGCTCTTCGCAGCATTCGTGATTACTCCGAGTACTTTAAACCGTTGATAACCGGGAAAACGATTGTAATCGGGCACTCAATGGGAGGATTAATCGGGATTGAACTGGCGGCAAACCATCCGAATGTCGCGGGATTGGTACTGGCGGCCAGTCATTATGAATTGCCCGTTGATTCCAAACTATTCGACAAACTCGAGACAGGTGTATATCCGGATGGCTTGTTCTATGCTTCTTACAGCAAAGAAGTGGACCCGGATTTGTTGGAAGAAGAGCGCCGTGAGTTGAATAATATATCCCTTAAAACCACCATTATCGATTACCGGTGCTGCAATGAATACAGGTGCGGAATAGAAAGCCTGTCCCTTCTCCGGAAACCTATATTAGCAATATATGGAGAAGATGACCGCATGCTGCCGATTACGGCAAGAGACGATCTGAAAGCGCTGGTTCCGCATGCCTCGATTGAAGTGATCCCTAAGGCAGGCCACTATGTGATGCTGGAGTGTATGGATCATTTTGCAAAAGCTTTACTGCGATTCGTGCAGCAAGTATCCGAAAAGGAAGTGAGCAGGTGAAGCTAATCTATTCTGCATTCGCCGAAGCCGTTCAAGACATTCCGGATGGAGCGACGCTGATGGTTGGCGGGTTCGGTTTGGTGGGTATTCCGGAAAATCTGATTTTGGCTCTGGTTGATAAAGGGGTAAGAGATCTGACCGTCATTTCCAATAATTGCGGTGTAGATGATTGGGGACTTGGTCTTTTACTGAAAAACAGACAAATCAAAAGAATGATTGGTTCTTACGTGGGTGGCAACAAAGAATTCGAACGGCAGTTAATTAGCGGCGAGTTGGAAGTACAATTGATGCCCCAAGGCACTTTGGCGGAAAAGATTCGCGCGGGCGGAGCGGGTATCCCCGCTTTTTATACGCCTGCAGGGGTTGGGACGATCATGGCCGAAAACCGGGAAACTCGTAATTTTGGCGGAAAAACGTTTTTGCTGGAGGAAGCGCTGAAAGCTGATTTTAGTCTCATCCGAGCCGCTAAAGCAGATCGGATGGGGAATTTGATTTATAACAAAACGGCACGCAATTTCAACTCGATGATGGCAGCGGCCGGGAAGGTTACCATTGCAGAAGTGGAGGAGCTCCATGAACCGGGTGCATTCGATCCGGATACCGTGCACACTCCAGGCATTTATGTAAAAAGGATGATTCTGGGGAAGCAGAAAAAACCCGTTGAGCAATTAACGTTGCGAAAATGATCTGCGGAATAAAGGGGAGATTTCAATGAGCCAGACCAAAGCGTCTGCCCGGGAAAAAATCGCAAGAAGAGCGGAGAAAGAAATCGTGAATGGCATGTATGTCAATTTGGGGATCGGAATGCCGACGTTGGTTGCGAATTTCATCCCCTCTGATAAAATGGTGGTCCTTCAATCGGAAAACGGCTTGTTGGGAATCGGTCCTTACCCGTTTGAAGATGAGGTAGACCCGGATCTCATTAATGCAGGGAAAGAAACGGTAACGGTCATTCCGGGCGCGGCCTTTTTCGACAGCGCCGAATCGTTCTCCATGATTCGGGGAGGCCATATCGATTTGGCGATATTGGGAGGAATGGAAGTTTCCCAAAAAGGCGATTTGGCCAATTGGATGATCCCCGGAAAGATGGTTAAGGGCATGGGCGGAGCGATGGATTTGGTACACGGCGCCAAGCGCATCCTTGTTTTGATGGAGCATGTGAGCAAAGATGAAAGTCCAAAAATACTCAAATCTTGTTCACTTCCGTTGACAGGCAAAGAGGTTGTGGACCGGATTATTACGGACCTCGCCGTGATTGATGTAACGGAAGCGGGATTAAGACTGGTTGAAGTTGCGGAAGGATACACGGTGGAAGACATCCAACGGGTCACTGAACCCAAACTCATTATCGATGCTCAAGTACGAATGAATGCTTATTAGAAATCGCCAGGGGGTGGAAGTGTGAAAGTTGCGATTAGCAGGGTGCCTGACGGCAAAATTACACTGCAGTTTACCTCAAAAGTAGCCATTGTAACGATTAACAGGCCAGCGGCACGCAATGCAATGACACGCAATATGTGGAAGTCGCTGGGGGACATCGCAGATGAAGTTGGTTCCAACCCGAAAATCAAGGTTGCCGTGCTGAGAGGAGTCCCGGGGGAGTTTACGGCAGGATCCGATATCAAGGAATTTGCCGGAATGTCATTGGATGAAGCTGATGAAGCTTTTCATACAATGGAACGAACGATAGCAAAGTTTGAGGGACTGTCTATTCCGGTTATAGCGGCGATTGACGGACCGGCCATGGGGGCCGGGCTCATTCTGGCCTTGGCATGTGATTTGCGAATCGGTACCCCTCAGGCAAGATTGGGCATTCCGGTCGGCAAATTAGGAATCAAATTGGGACCTTCATTTGTACGGCGAATGGTGAGGCTCATAGGACCAAGCTTTACCAAAGAACTGGTCATGACGAATCGAATTCTGAATGCAAGCGAAGCATCAAGTTTAGGCCTGTTGACCCGCTTCGTCACATCGGACCAATTGGATCGCTTGACCTTTGAACTCATTGAAACGATCATGAATCAATCAAGAGGTTCTTTGCAAGCCATTAAAAAATCGGTGGAGCATAGTTATAAAGATCATGAAGTTTTGTGGAACTATGTAGATCCGGCCGATTTTGCAGAAGGATGCTTAGCCTTCGCGCAAAAACGGATACCACAATTTCGCTAGGGGCTTCCTCGGGCATTCTTGAAAAATTTAGCGGCCGTCCCTGAAAGAAAACATCAGGGTACAGCCGCTGTTTGTTGTCTTAAAGAACTCCGATTCCCCGGGCATTTGAAACCGTGTGCCGCGAAAAAATGTAATCTCTGCTTTCTCTGGCCAGTTTGCGGACGTGATCGAGATCCACATGCAAAAGTTTTCCCCCGCGCTTCACAGGCCGACCGGAGACGAACACGGAATCCACATTGCCCGCATTTGCGAATTGAACAACTGCTCCCACCGGATCATTGACAGGGAACAAGTTGAGATCGGTTGTTCGAATCATGATCAGATCGGCTTCTTTCCCGGGAGATAAAGTGCCGATCTTGCGATCCAAACGCAAAGCCCGGGCTCCTTCGACAGTAGCGAACTCCAACACTTGTCGCGCCGATAAATTCAATTCGCCCGGCATGTTTTTGCTGGCTAATATCTTTTCGTTGACTCTGGAACGGTCGGCTTGAAGCATAAACTTCATCTGGGCGAACATATCGCCCCCGGTGGAGGTGACGACATCAATTCCGAGTGTGGGTGTTCCGCCGTTTTCAAGAATTAAACCTGTAGCAGGATAACCGTGACCCATCATCATTTCAATTTCGGGAGTTACGGATATCGAACCTCCGGATTCGGCGATTAGCTTGTATTCATCGTAGCCCATCGTATTGGCATGAACAAAATTCAGATCCGGTCCAAGAAGCCCGGCTTTGTGCAATTTTTCAACGGAACGGTCGTCCGGCCCCCAGCTTCCGAACCCGAGATGCATGGAACAGATTGCATCTATTTCCCTGGCTAGATGAATATCGTGAACTGCCGTGTCCCAATGACTAAATTCAGGACCTCTGATGGCCAAGCCCATTGTCAACAATTGATCATTGGAGGAGAAATATTGTTTTTTCACGCGCCGGGCATCTTCCGGGTGCGTCAACCGGCTTTCACGATTCCAATAATCACCGTCTCCGGATAATCCGAGGGCAAATACGGCACGAATGCCGGATTCATGGAGCCCGCGTATAAATTCATCCGTATGGTCCGGGGAGTAGATCATGGACCAATCAAGCAGCGTGGTTACACCTGCATCCAGCGCCTCCAAGGCCCCGAGCAAATTTGCCGCATACCCGTCGCTCGGACGAAGCTTGCTCCCGAATGTGCCATAATAAATATTTTGCAAGTAAACAGGAAGAGACCAATCGGCACCTACGTTGCGTACCAGGGATTCCCAAGTGTGCCGGTGGGTGTCTACAAAGCCGGGCATGACGATCATATCCGACGCATCGATGATTTCGCAGTCTGGCACATCCAAATCCGGTTGCACGGCAACGATCAGGGAACCGTCAATGAGAACGTCGGCTTTCTTGAAATCGCCAAGGGTCTTATCCATGGTCAATACGCAGCCGTTTTTCAGCAAGTATCTTTTGTTCACAATTCACATCTCCTTTTAAAAGATTAGGATTTATTCGTCTTTATCCAGTTGTTGAACTGGTTTACGACCTGGTCCAGGAAGGTTAACGTTTCCCCGTCAACGAGACGCCCTTCTTTACATTTCCGGTCAGCGAAGTTGATGAGCACCTCGTTTCCCCCGGGAGGCAGAACTCGTGCGCCGAGTCCCGGGCTCGACAAGATTTGCCGTAAATGCGTTTGCGCCCGCAGGGTGCCGATCATGCCGGTGCTTGCTCCGATGATCAAAACCGGTTTTCCAGTCATCACTTTCTCCACGCGGGACAACCAATCCAGGGCATTTTTAAGCACACCGGGAACGGACCAGTTGTATTCAGGAGTAATGATGATAACGGCTTCAGCTTCGGATACTTGCTTTAAAAGCGCTTTCACAACAGGCGGAGGAGAGAGTTCAATATCTTGATTATAAAAAGGCAACGATCCAATATCCGCTGCAGAAATTGACCACTGAGCGGCATATCGCTCTTTCATGGTCTCCAGAACACAAGAGTTTAAAGATTCGGCACGGAGGCTCCCGACTATTGCCAAGATCTTCATTTTTCACCCGCCTTTTAATAAATAATATTTTATTATTTATATTGTAAGCGTTTTTTTGCCAAGTATCAATATGTAATTTGGAAAATCTGAGGGATAAAGGGGGAAGAAAGAAAGTAAGTTAAGTGATATAATTTTGACAAGTTCGTTTAAGGAGGATATCATGCAGATTTTCGGATTGTATGGTAAAAGCGGTACCGGAAAAAGCCATAAATCAATTGAAGTGATGTCCAAATACGAAATCGATGCCGTTATCGATGATGGAATCCTGATCATGAATAAAATCCGTGTTGCGGGAAGCTCCGCCAAGAATGAAAGGTATATGCACAGCGCAACGAAGAGGGCCATATTTCATTCTGAAGAACATCGCAGAGAGGTAATCAATGCGATTCAGGCTCATCAGGTGCAAAAAATGCTGATCATCGGTACATCCCAAAAGATGGTATTGCGGATAATCGACCGATTAAATTTACCGGAAAATGTGATTTGGCTCCCTATCGAACAATATCAAACTGCCGAGGAACTGAGAATCGCAAAGGAAAGACGAAGCAGAGGATACCATATCATACCCATTCAGCCCATAGAAGTGGAAAAAACGTACTCAGGGTGGTTTCGGAGATTAATTGTGCGTTTTGGGAAACGGAAAGAAGAAGTTACGCTAATTAAACCTTTTTATAACGTAACAAGCGGTGTGAAACCCGATTTTGTGGGCAGTGGAAGGATTGTGTTCCACGCTCAAGCCATACGGAAGATGATTGTTATTTCATCCCGGAATTACCACAAACTCATTCTTAACGACATCAGAGTCGGTCATGATCAAATCACCGTTGTATTGTCCGTTTATTATGGAGAATCGATACAACTCATTCTGGACTGGAGAAATCAAATTGTCGATGAGCTGACGGAGTTGCTGGGGATCCGGTATACTATCAATGTCGAGTGGAAAGCGGTTATTCCGAATTCCAAACAGAAATCTTTCATATTTTGAACGATAAACTGAATATTATAATCACTATCTCAACAACCCAAATGTTGACATAACATTAGTCATTATGAACGAGTCCCTCCTGTTAAGGCACATTCCGGTTTAACCCCCTAATTTTGGACGCTTCTCGTCCCAAATCGGGCTGTATCTTATTAAAGCGCGATTTCTCTGAATTGCAACTCACCATTCCAGCACTCACTTCTGCAAATACTTTGCGGGTGAGATCGTGCAGGCTCCCATGATAATAAATTCCCTGACAAAAATTGTGTCAGGGAATTTATGTACAGGCATTAGCAGATAAAAGCAGATTTCAATCGGAAATTCTGCTCTACATGTAGCTGATCGAAAAAGCTCGTGACCACACACTCCTGTTTTTGGAACCAATAATGTCTAGAAATCCTTACATGTTCCACTTTTCGGTTCGTGTCCACTTTAAACCGCCCATCCAGAACAGATACCGAATATTATTTTAAAATATTTGTCAAAATCTATTGAATTTAATTTAATTAGCTGTTATGATCTGGATAACAAAAAAAAGAAACTGCGTTTCTTAATGAGAAACAAAATGGAATAAAGGAGGTAAGCGTAGATGGTCCATTCTTACGTAATACTTCTGGGGATAGCTTCCGATAAAGTTTGATGGAACTTTGGTTATTTAAGGAAACATCCCATATTTTTTGACCATTATTAGAAACGATATTTCTTAATGAGAAACAATAAGTGATAATTCAAGACAAATACACGATAAGCAACCTAATTAAGGAGGAGGAGACTATGGCTTTAATTGCTGAAAAACTAACCCATTATGGTGAATTAACCCAAACGATTCGTCGACACATTGTAAAGATGACGAATAAGGCGGGGAGCGGACATCCTGGTGGTTCTTTGTCTGCGACAGAATTGCTGACGGTTCTGTTTTTTGAACACATGAATGTAGATCCAAAGAATTCGAAATGGACCGATCGTGATTACTTCTTCCTATCGAAAGGCCATTGTACACCTGTATATTATTCTGTACTTGCGGAGAAGGGATTTTTTCCTGTAGAAGAGTTATTGACATTTAGAAATGTAGATGGCCGTCTGCATGGTCATCCTTGCAGTGAACATTGTCCTGGTGTAGATATTTCCTCCGGTTCGCTTGGCCAGGGATTATCAGTCGCAAACGGAGTTGCATTGGCGGCGAAGTTAGACGGTAAATCTCAGCGGGCGTATGTCATGATTGGCGACGGAGAGCTGCAAGAAGGTCAAGTCTGGGAAGCGGCGATGACTTCCCCACATTACAATTTAGATAATGTTTGTGCGATCATCGACTGGAATAAAATTCAGTTGGACGATTATGTAGAAAATGTGAAAGGGGTGGGCGACTTAGCTGCAAAATGGAAATCGTTTGGTTGGCACGTGGTGGAAATCGATGGACATAACTTGAATGAAGTAGATGATGCCTTCAGGGAAGCTAAACAAACTAAAGGAAAACCAACGGCAATTCTTGCCCACACCGTCAAGGGAAAAGGTATTTCTTTTATGGAGAATACGCATAAGTGGCACGGCCTGGCTCCGAATAACGAGGAATTAGAATTAGCTTTAAAGGAGTTGGTATAAATGACTGCACTTAAAGCTCCACGTGAAGGATACAGTCAAGCGCTTATCCGGTTAGGCGAACGATACAAAGAGTTGGTTGTTCTGGATGCTGATTGTGCCAAATCCAATATGACCAATTTGTTTAAAGACAAATTTCCCGAGCGCTTTTTCAATATTGGAATTTCTGAATGTGATTTGGTTGGGACAGCCGCTGGATTTGCTGTCGCAGGAAAAGTTCCTTTTGCCAACGCTTATGCTAACTTTTTAACAGGGCGAGCATTTGATCAGATGAGAATTTCTGTCTGCTATGCTAACAATAATGTGAAAATTGTTGGACATAATGCGGGAACATCGGCGGCGCAGGAGGGAGCAACACATCTTCCTTTGGAAGATATTTCATTAATGCGAACTTTGCCGCGGATGACGGTTTTAGTGCCTGCCGATTCGGTGGAAATGGAGAAAGCAGTGGAAGCCGCATTTCATTTTGAGGGTCCAGTTTATTTACGGGTAGGCAAATTGCCTGTGCCTATCGTCACCAAACCGGAAGATCTTTTCCAGATCGGAAAGGCCATTCGTTATCAAGAAGGTTCTGATGTTTCCATTATTAGCACGGGAATGATGTTAAGTGAAGTGTTCAAAGCGGCTGAAGGCTTACAAAAGCGGGGAATTAACGCAGAGATTATCCATATGCATACCATTAAGCCGATTGATGTGAATGCGATTGTGCAATCAGCGGCAAAAACTCGCCGGGTCGTAACTGTCGAAGAGCATTCTATTATTGGCGGTTTGGGGAGTGCTGTTGCGGAAGTGCTGGGGGAACATCTACCAACACCGCTGCGTCGGATAGGAACCCAAGATCGCTTTGGTGTTTCCGGGAGGATGGATGAACTGCTTGATTTATTTGGATTAAGGGCAGCCCATATTATGGGAGCGGTTGAGGAGATATTGGGGATCAACAATATCCTCAAAGGAGGATATTAAGTGAATCCGGCATTCAAAACGTATGTTGAAATGCTTAAGGCTGTTCCTCCTTCGAGGGAGGAAAAAGGTTTGCGTCAAGAGATTCATAACCTATGGAAGCAAAAAGGCCATAAGTTAATCGTTCTCGATGATGATCCAACCGGAGTGCAAACCGTCCATGATATATATGTTATTACCGATTGGAGTAAAGAATGGATCCGCCGGGGATTAGCTGATGAACAAAATGTACTCTATATTTTAACGAATACAAGAAGTTATGAACCGGAAAAAGCAGCAGCCATTAATCGGGAGATCGTGTTTAATCTCGTTGAGGTTGCGCGGGAAATGCAGATAGATTTCTCCGTGATTAGCCGGGGAGATTCTACTTTACGCGGGCATTACCCATTGGAAATTCATGTTATCGAGGATGAATTGGTTCGAGCAGCAGGTCGGCATTTTGATGGGCATCTCATTATCCCTGCTTTTTTTGAAGGTGGGCGATATACGTTTGATGATACTCACTATCTGCGGGAAGGGGATTACTTCGTTCCCGTTCATGAAACAGAGTTTGCCAAAGATGTGGTTTTTGGTTTTTCCGATGCTTATCTTCCCAAATGGGTAATGGAAAAGGGCGGAGCACAGATTCTAGAGGAAGTGCGGACGATTTCTCTCGAAGATATTCGTACGGGGGGTGTGGATCGAGTACTACATATTCTACTTACGGTACGGCAAAACGCACCAGTCGTTATCAATGCCGTTTCTTACGAAGATCTGGATATAGTCTCTTTAGCCCTTATTAGGGCAATGGAAGTAGGGAAACGATATTTGTACCGTACAGCGGCATCTTTCGTCAAGTCATTCGCAGGGATTGGAGAGCGAGCTTTTCTTTCTGCGCAGGAAATGATGGTTTCTGAAGGGAAAAATCATGGCGGATTAATCGTTGTCGGTTCCCATACGACAAAGACAACGGATCAACTCAATGAACTAATGAATCAATTTTCAGTGCGAATGATTGAAGTCAATGTAGAAGAAATTTTGAATGACACGTCTAGGAAACAAGAGCTGGCAAGAGTATGCGGCTTGGTCGAAGAATCGATTGCCGAAGGCGAAGAT
>CAZESH010000019.1:0-27022 GCA_964514665.1 uncultured Caryophanales bacterium | reverse complement strand
CAGCGGGACAAAGCGATCGCGAAGGTGGAATTCAACACTTTGCGCACCGTGGTTGGGTTAACAAAATTCTCGGTTCGCATTGGGGGCCGGCCACGAAAATGCGGGAATTAATCCTCAGTAATGAAGTTGAAGCTCACTGCATCCCCCAGGGACAATTCGTTCATCTTATGCGGGCAATGGCTTCGGGGAAACCGGGCAACATATCTAAAGTGGGGCTCGGCACGTTTATCGATCCGCGCATTGAAGGCGGCTTGATGAACGCGAAGGCGAAGGAGGCCGGCAGCGGAATTGAAGTCGTTCAACTCGAGGGGGAGGACTATTTGTTTTATAAGTCGATCCCGCTCCAAGTGGCGATCATCCGCGGAACCACGGCCGACGAGTTCGGCAATGTCACCATGGAGGATGAAGGAATCCGGCTGGAGGCACTGTCCGTCGCTCAGGCAGCCAAACGTTACGGGGGAAAAGTTATCGTTCAAGTGAAGAATTACGCCAAAAGAGGCACGCTTCTTCCCAAAGAGGTTGTCGTCCCGGGTATTTTCGTAGATGCCATAGTGATTGCAAAAGATCCGAAATCTGATCACAGACTGACCTCCACTGTTTACTATGACCCTGTATATACGGGAGGGGTCCGGGTTCCCGACAGCCAATTGAAGCCGCTCCCCCTCAATATACGCAAAATTATCGGCCGTCGGGGCGTGATGGAATTGTTTCCGAACGCTGTGGTCAATTTGGGCGTCGGGATGCCGGGGGATACCGTCGGTCCGGTAGCCAGTGAAGAGGGGGTGTTGAAGGATATTCTTCTGACCGTTGAATCCGGAGTGATCGGCGGCGTGCCTTCAGGAGGAATGGATTTTGGCATCGCCAAAAATCCAGAAGCAATCATTGAACACGGAAATCAATTCGATTACTATAACGGGGCTGGCGTCGACATTACGTTCATGGGTACGGCGGAAGTGGATGTGAACGGGAACGTCAATGTCAGCAAATTTGGAAATCGCGCCGTCGGCAGCGGAGGATTTATCGATATAACACAGCCGGCCAAGAAAGTGGTGTTCCTGGCTACATTCACAACCGGCGGCTTGGAAGTGGCCATTGAAGACGGGAAATTAAAAATCGTCAAAGAAGGCACCCAGAAAAAATTTGTTAGCCAGGTGCGTCAAATTACTTTCAGCGGACGTTATGCGCGCGCGAACAAACAGCCGGTATATTACGTTACGGAGAGGGCGGTTTTCCGGCTGACGGAAGAGGGCGTGGAATTGATCGAATATGCTCCGGGCGTGGATTTGGAAAAAGACATTCTCGCTCAGATGGAATTCCAACCGAAAATGTCTCCCCACTTAAAAGAAATGCCGAAAGAAATATTCGAGGCTCAGCTGATGAATTTCAAAAACGGCTTTTTTGCGAAGTGAAATCCTAAAGATGGAGATGTTGAAATGAAAACGATCGGTGTAATCGGTTTGGGAATCATGGGCCACGGCATGGCTTCAAACATCTTGGCAGCAGGACATCCGCTCATAGTGTGGAATCGGACCAAGTCAAAAGCTGATGATTTGGTGAAGCGCGGTGCAAAGCTGGCTGGAGATATTTCAGAATTGACGAGGGAAGCGGATGTGGTGATTACGATGCTGAGCGCTGATCAGCAGGTGTTGGAGCTGCTGCTTGGCGACGGCGGAGCGATCCATAGTGCGAGGCCCGGACAAATCATCATCGACTCCAGCACGGTTTCGCCGCAGACCAGCCTAAAATTGAGCGAAGCTTTTGCCGCCAAAGGTGTTGAAGTCCTCGACGCGCCGGTAACCGGCTCCGCTCCTCACGCCAAAGAAGGATCACTCGGATTTATGGTCGGAGGAAATCGAGAGGTCTTTGAGCAATGTGTGAAATTATTCCAGGCAATGGGCAAAAACTGGGTTTATATGGGGACGGGTGGTTCGGGTTCTACGGCAAAGCTGGCAAGCAATTCGATGGTGGCGATCTCTTTGCTTGCGCTGGCAGAGGGATTGACCATTGTGGAAAACGCAGGCATCCAAGTTGAGGATTTTCTGAGCGTGATCTCCAAAGGCGGCGCCAACAGCCGGGTGGTGGAAACGAAGGCGCCGAAAATCATTAACGACGACATGAGCAACGAGTTTTCCGCCGCTTTGATGAATAAGGATTTGGGTCTGGCGCTGCAGATGTCGCAAGGTTTGGGTATCGCCACTCCCGCCCTTGGATTGGCCAAACAGATAATGCAAATGACGGTGGGCAGGGGCTATGGGGACTTGGATGTAGCGGCTGTATTTTCCCTTTATAAAGAATGGGCCGGTAAAATTTAATTTTTATGCTACAATGGATGGACGATAAGAGGAAAAAAATCTCGAGTGCAGAATTTCCGTGAATGTAATGGATTTCTGCCTCTTTTATGTTTTAAACAGGGGAGGGGATGGTTTTATGAAGGTTAATCTGGCTTATGGCAGAACAGGGTTGGAGATCGAGGTGCCGGAGCATTCCGTTATTATCGAGCCTCGGCATGTCGAGAAGCTGACGGATGAAAAAGCCGGGTTTTTGGAAGCGGTCAGACAGCCAATCAGAACGCTTCCGCTTAGGGAAATCGTAAAACCTGCGGATCGGGTATGCATTGTCATCAGCGATATGACCCGCCCGACGCCCAACCACAAATTGGTGCCATGGATTCTGCAAGAGTTGGATTTTGTCCCTCGAGAAAATTTTGTGGTGCTGAACGGTACGGGAAGTCATAGGGACAATACAAGAGAAGAACTGATCCAAATGCTTGGGGAGGATGTTGTCGACACCGTTGCAGTGATCAACAATAACGCTTTTGACAAATCGACTCAAACCTATCTGGGCAAAAGCTCCTCCGGAACGGAAATTTATTTGAATGAAGTGTATATGCAAAGCGATATTAAAATTATAACCGGATTTATCGAGCCGCATTTTTTTGCCGGATTCAGCGGAGGACCAAAAGGGATCATGCCGGGAATTGCGGGAATCGAAACGATTTTGCATTTTCATAATGCCCGGATGATCGGCCATCCGGGCAGCACTTGGGGATTGCTTGACGACAACCCGGTTCAACAGGAAGCGGCGGAGATCGCCCTTCGCTCGAATCCGGATTTTTTGCTGAATGTCACCTTGAACGGAAATAAACAGATCACCGGATTTTTTGCGGGCGATGTGATCGCGGCTCATCGAAAGGGTTGTGAATTCGTCAGGGAGCATTCCATGGCGGCCTGCAAACAACCGTTCGATATCGTGATTACAACCAACAGCGGGTTTCCGTTGGATCAGAATTTGTATCAAGCAGTCAAAGGGATGAGCGCGGCTCAGAAAGTCGTGAAAAAAGGCGGAGCAATCATCAGCGCCTCTGAATGCAGCGACGGTCTGCCTGACCACGGCAATTACGCAAAAATATTGCAGATGCGTAACACGCCGCAGGAGATTATTGAGATGATTCATGACGAATCCTTCTCGATGTTCGATCAGTGGCAAGTTCAAAAGCAAGCGTTAGTCCAATTGTGGGCCGATGTATACGTCTATTCCTGCCTTGGTCGAGAAGACATCGAAAAGGCGATGTTTCATTATACGGACAACATTGAAAAAACGCTGAGCGAGCTAATAAAAAAGTATGGCCGGCATACTTCGATCGGCATTCTGCCGCTTGGCCCGCTAACCATTCCATACTTGGCGGAAGAAAAGGAAAAGGAAAGGACACGATGAAATTCGTCCTTGCCCCGGACTCGTACAAAGGAAGCTTGAGCGCAAATCGAAGCTGCCGTTTGGATGGAGAAGGGGATTCGCGATGTTCAACCCGACGCTGGCATTGTCAAAGCCCCGCTAGCCGACGGAGGCACGATTCATTCAGCTGAAGTGTTGGATCCGCTCGGAATGCCGGTTCAAGCCAAATACGGCATATTATCCGACGGTTTGACAGCGGTCATAGAGATGGCGGCGGCTTCGGGCATTATGCTTGTGCCGAAAGAGCGGTTAAATCCGATGATTACGACAACCTACGGTACCGGACAACTGATTAGGGCCGCCCTTGACCAAAATTGCAGGAAGATCCTTATTGGTATCGGAGGGAGTGCGACCAATGACGGCGGAGTGGGCATGGCCCAAGCTTTGGGGATGCATTTTGTTGATCGACATGGAGCGGAAATCGGTTTCGGAGGAGGGGAATTGATCAAAATAAGCTCGATTGACCGATCGGCAATTGATCCGCGGTTGAGTGGCTGCGACATTGTAGTTGCTAATACCCCGGAATTTTTATGAAAATCGCTATTATGATTTTGCTCCGGCTGATATTTCTTTTGTTGAACAATTGGAGCCGGAACAAAAGACCAATAATGAAGAGAAGGGACACCAACTGCGGTGTCCCCGTTTGTTCTTCGCAGCAGCCGCAGTGAACTACCACAAATTCGGCAGCAGCCGGGGATCCATCAAGTTGGTGTCGATGGAGCAGGGAGCCGCATCCTTGCCGTACTGCCAAAGCCAGACATTGGCGGCGCATGGCGGTGCAGAAGGCTTGAATGCCGGGGCCTCCGCCTCTGTAGTCGGTCCGGGCAAGGGAGAGGCGCTCCACAGCACCGATTGGGTGCGGACAAGCGGCTGGGCTGAAGCCGCTTTGCAGTAAGCGGAGCTAAAACTACCTTCCTCCGGATCATGGTAGAATCCCGGCCTGTACCCGCTGGGATACAAGGTTTCTACCCATCCCTGGATCCAGGCATCATCCACGCGAAAAAATTTCTCTATATTCGCAAACAAAAACACGCCGCCCGGTACATCGAGCATTTTGGCAAGATATACGGCATTGCGCGCTGCGACCCTGCCTTTGTCATATCCGATTGCCTCCCGGAAGTCGCTGTAAATGGGCAAAATCTTGATTCCTTTCCCATGCAAAAAATTGGCTTCCGACCGTGTCAATCCGTCGGCGTAACGAGGCACTGTTTTTAGATAACGTCCCCAGAATGCAGGCTTTCCGTTGTTTTCCACTACGCATTGATAGTTGCTGCCGCTGACCTTTGCAGCCGAATCCACTCCCCAAAGCGGCGCCATTTCCTCAACTCCTTGATTTGGTAATAATAGGTGACTATTCCTGCCTATAATATATGCATTTGCCGCATCGCCGTGAGATTCCGGCAGGTATTTGCAGCATTTCTATATTGACTAATACATGATCCCAAAATTATACTAAACGGGAGTGGGTACTTCTCCTATATGCCGGCCTATTCGGTACGCTGTTCAATCAATTTTTGATTTCGTCCGGTCTCGAGTCAAAATACCGGCAGCGCTGCAGCAAATACCCGCAAATTTAAATCTCAAAGGATAAATTATAAAATTATCTTGTAAACAGAATGTAAATTCTATATAATAAAAACATAAATCACTTTAGATGTTATTATACATAACATCATAGTCACATAAAATAAACGCTGAATGAGTAGAAGGGTTTATTTTTTTCTTCTTATTTAGGGACGTTTAAAGGTCATTTACGGAACATATAAGGATATAGGCTGCTGAAGGGTGAATTTCATTGAAAAACAAGGTGAAGACGGTCGTCATAGGACCGGAAAGTTTTGTGAATCGCGTAATTGAGGAGGGGGGGAATTATCCCGATCTTTCATTGATTTCGAGATCCTATAAATCTTTGGAAGATGTTGAAACGATTGTAGAAAATGTCAATCAAGAAGAGATCGATGTCATCTTATTTACGGGTCCGATTCCTTTTATGATTGCACAGGGCAAAGTTGATTTGGTCCGCTCTCTCTCCCTTTATATCGAATATGCCGGTTCCAGTCTCTATCGGGTGCTTTTCAAATTATTTTTGCAGGACAAAGCGGTGGATATCAACAACCATTATAAAATTTCCATTGATTTTCTCAATGAAGCGGAAGTTTATGAAGCGATTGAGGAATTAGACATGGAGCGCGGGCATTTTGAGGTTTTTACCATTAAAAAAGATTATACAACGGATGAAATTGTCAGTTTTCATGAAAAGTTGTGGAAATCAGGGCAAATCCAAGGCGTTGTAACCTGCTTGTTTTCCGTTCGCGACCGGCTAAAGGAGCTGGGTATTCCATCCTATTGCATTATGCCGACGCGGGCAGCCATCAAGAGTGCTTTGAATAAGGCGATGCAAATCGGTGAACACAAATCGTTTCAGAACAATCAAATTGCCGCTTGTTTGGTGTATGGGGAATCGCCTGATGAATTATCCAACAAAATTAAATCGATTTCTGATACGCTGCAGACTTCAGCGCAAAAAATTTCGGAGAATATCTACCTGCTTTACACCACAAAGGGCTTTATCTTCGCTTTAACCGAGGGCTACAAAAAACTGCCCGACATGATGATGACCAAGACGCGATCAAGAATCATCATCGGCATCGGGATGGGTACTACGGCCAAAGAAGCGCAGCAAAGAGCGCACAGCGCTTACTTGAAAAGCAAATCCGAAGACAACAAGTCTCTCTATATTGTGGGCGACGATAATTTTGTGAGACGGGTGTCCAATCAAGAGTACATCGGCACTTATCAGTACAACAGCCGTTCTTATGACGAATCGATCCGAAAAATCGCCGAAGAAACAGGCTTAAGCGTTTCTACCTTATCGAAAATTATCTATATTTCCAAAACCATCGGCAGAAATGTCATGACCTCCGCGGATTTGTCGGAACAGCTTAATATTACATTAAGAAGTGCCAGGAGGATCGTTAAAGCGCTGCTTGATCACAGATACATTGAAGTGGTCGGAGAAGAGCAGCCGCTTTTAAGGGGAAGACCCAGAAAAATATACAGATTAATGATTTCATAGCTTGCAATTTTTTTTAATCATTTAGGGACTAAATAAGGACATTGAAATTGTGCAGGTTATTATCGGACCATAAGGAGGATATCATGATCACCAATGACAGTCTGCTGCACCAAAAAATGAAAGAGTGGTATCAGGATTTTCACCATCATCCGGAATTAAGCATGATGGAATTCGAAACCACAAGGAAGATCAAAAAGATTTTGCAGGATCATGATATTTCAGTCCAGCCCATTGATTCCGAAGTGGGTGTAATTGCGAGGATTATGGGCGAGAGTTCCGGTCCTGAAATTGTTCTGCGGGCGGACATCGATGCACTGCCGATTCAGGAGGACAGCGCATTGCCTTTTAAATCCAGCATAAATGCTGTTTCTCATATGTGCGGGCATGATTTTCATATGGCCAGTTTATTGGGGGCCGCGATTTACCTCAATGAGCGCAAAAAAGATTTGCAGGGCAGTGTGAAGCTGATCTTTCAGCCGGGTGAAGAAACCACGACCGGCGCCAAACATTTATTGCAGCATCATGTGATTTCGGGTAACGAGGAGGCGATTTACGGTTTTCATAACGCGCCATTTTTGCCTGCGGGCAAGATTGGGATGCGATCCGGCCCATTTTTTGCATCATCGGATACCCTTCATATTTCCGTTAAAGGGCAAAAAGGCCATGCCGCACTTCCTCATCTGACCAAGGATGCAACAGTTGCCGCATCGGCCATTGTAATGGGACTGCAAACCGCTGTGAGCCGCAATGTAAATCCTTTGTCTCCGGCAGTAGTGACAATCGGTTCCTTGCATTCCGGCCAAGGTCACAATGTCATTTCCGATTTTGCGGAAATGTGGGGAACGGTGCGCACGTTTCACAAAGATACAAGAGAAGCCTTGTATGGCATTATTCCCAGAATTGTTCAGGACATTGCCAGTGCCTACAATACGGAGGTTGATTTGGAAATCCTGCCGCAAACCTCGGCTGTGAATAACGATGAACAATTAACAAGAAATTTAAAAAACAGCATAAGCGCTTTCTTGTCTCCGGAGCATGTGGTTGAACCGGAAATGATTATGGCTGCTGAGGATTTTGCCGTATTTCAAGAAAAAATTCCGGGTTGTTATTTTCTTGTGGGCACTGGAGACGCAAGCAAAGGAATTGACAGGGCGTGGCATGACCCGAAATTTAGAGTCAATGACAGTGTTCTGCCTCTGGCCGCCTCCATGTATATATTAGCTGCAAAGATGCATCTGCAAAGCTGGCGCATTGACAAGAGAGGGGATGGCCAGTGAGATACCGCAGCATTTTTGACATTATAGGCCCTTCTATGGTGGGTCCTTCCAGCTCCCATACGGCTGGGGCAAACCGCATCGGACAAATGGCCTATCAAATTTTTGGCGAGATACCGGAGCGGGTCAAGATCACTTTTTACGGATCTTTTGCCGAAACTTATCAAGGGCATGGTACAGATCGGGCTGTTGTCGCAGGACTTTTGGGGATGAAAACGGACGATTTGAGAATTCGAGATTCCTTGGAAATTGCCGAAAGCCTGAATGTTCGGATCTCTTTCGCAACAGCTCAAGCTGAAGGAGTTCATCCGAATTGTCTGCGAATGGAGCTAAAAAACACGAAAAAAAATCTGAATATTGTGGGAATTTCTACTGGCGGGGGAAGTATTGAGATTATTGAATTGAATGGTTATGATATTCGATTTTCGGGCGCTTTCCCAACCCTTCTAATAGAACATATCGATCAAATCGGGATGATTCAATACGTCACCAATATTTTGAAGCAAAATGGCATTAATGTCAGTCACATGGAGGTAGACCGGCATCAGCGAAACGGTGCTGCCATTACCGTGATTGAAATGGACCAGCCGGCTTCCGAGCAAGTGATTGAGGAACTCAAAAAAGAAAAAGCAATTATCATGGCAAAGAAATTGGAAGGTGTATGATGTTTACTACTTTGCATGAATTAGTGAAATTGTCCCAAGATAACCATATTCCCATATCTGAAATCATGATAGATCGAGAAGTGAATGAAACAGGTCAGAGCAGGGCAGAAATTTTTTCGAGAATGAGAGTCCAATTGGAGGTGATGGAGGAAGCGATTGAAAAAGGACAGAATGAAGGAATGTTATCTTGGAGCGGATTTACGGGGGGTGATGCCAAAAAGTTAAAGGAATATTACGAAAGCCGCAAAACGCTGTTGGGTGGGCATGCCAATGTATCGATCAGTAAAGCATTGGCCGTATCCGAAACAAATGCCGGCATGGGGCGAATCATTGCTACGCCTACCGCTGGTTCAGCAGGCATTTTGCCGGGTGTCCTGTTTTCATTAAAACAGCGATTTCAATGGGAGATCGAGCATCTGTTAGCCGGTGTATTCACCGCTTCGGCAATCGGATACGTCATTGCCAATAATGCTTCGATTTCTGGCGCAAGTGGAGGTTGTCAAGCGGAAGTAGGATCAGCGACCGCCATGGCCGCCGGGGCCGCAGTTGAACTGGCAGGTGGAAGCGCAGAGCAAGTCAGTCACGCAGTAGGAATAGCATTAAAAAATGTACTGGGTTTAATATGCGATCCTGTTGCAGGTTTGGTGGAAGTGCCGTGCATTGTACGCAATGGCGTTCATTCAGTAATGGCTTTGGCGACCGCGGATATGGCACTGGCAGGTATAAAAAGTGTGATTCCGCCGGATGAAGTCATAAGTACAATGAATGAAATCGGAAATTCAATGAAAAGAGAATGGAAAGAAACGGCTTTGGGGGGGTTGGCGATGACGCCGACTGGAAAACAGATGAAGGAAATTTTAAGAACCAAACGGAAGTGACTAAAATTTTTAGGGGGATACTCAATGATTCGTATTCAAAAACTTTTCATTCTTTTCGTTATTTTGACTCTTACCTTTTCACTGGCAGGGTGTGCGTCAACAAAATCTTCCAAAGAGACCAATGCTGACAAGACAACGGCTCCAACAGCGAAACCGGCAGCAAATACCGATAAAACGATTAAAATCGGGTTTCCGGCGCCTTTAAGCGGTCCGAACGCCGACACGGGAAGCGATATGGAAAAAGGCATCACATTGGCCATCGAAGATTTGAACGCGGCCGGCGGAATAGACGGCCATAAGTTTGAACTGGTTAAAGGCGATGTGGAAGGCGGAGAGCCGAGCACCGTTACAACCGTTGTCAAAAGACTGATCAACAAGGACAAAGTCGATGCAATGGTTACGGGATTCGTAAATCCGAGCTTGGTCGAGCTTAATTTGATGCAGGACAACAAAATACCTTATGTCTTTTACGGCTTTGCCATGACGATGGATAAGCTTGTACCGAAGGATCCGGCCAAATATTCATATATTCATGACGCCATTCCATCCTACAAGCAATATCAGACGGCATTTCCGAATTTGGTCGAACAATGGATCAAAGACGGGAAGTTTAATCCAATCAACAAAAAAATAGCCATTATCAAATCCCAAAGCGCCTACGCCCTATATACCGGGGAAGGCATGCAGGAAACATTTAAAAAACTGGGATGGGATGTCGTCGTTGACGAAACGATTCCTTTTGAAAGATTCACCGAATTCTCTCCTATCTTGAATAAAATCAGAAAAGAAAAGCCTTCCGTAATCATGTATACGGATAACGAATCTGCGAATGCGGCAACGTTTCTGAACGGTTTCTTGGAAGATCCGACGCCTTCGCTCGTATTCTTGCAAGCTACGCCTTCATACGCAGAGTTTCAAAAAATTATGGATGGAAAGCAAAAAGGGGTTATCTGGAATTACGCGGCAGCTTTATTGGGCGACAAAGCACAAGCATTCAACAAGAAATATGAAGCAAAATGGGGCGAAGCGCCGAACCCTTATGGCGCGTTTGTTTACGATGCGATGATGCTGACTGCGGATGCCATGAAAAAATCAGGCGATCCGTTTAATAAAGAAGCCGTGAACAACGTACTGAATTCCGCTGATTATTCCTATACCGGGAATATCGGCATATACAGATTCGATCCGAAAACGCATTTGGCCATCAGCGGCAACAACGAGATTCCTTTTGTAAGCTATCAAGAATGGGACGGACACGGGGCCATTGCTCCGGAGAATATCGCGCAAGCGCAATTCCAACTTCCGCCTTGGTATGACGCAGCCTTGAAAAAATACGGCAAATAGCAGGCAGGACAAGCAACATTAATCGGTAAGGTAAAGCCGGCAGTAATAGGGAGATTCATGTTTATTACTGCCGGCTTTATTTCTAATGAACGATTCCAGGGGGGTATTCGACAACGTGGAAGAATTAATTTTTCGCGCCATCATATTAGGTGCAGTCTACACATTGGCATCAATCGGCTTAAGCTTGCAATGGGGCGTGCTGCGAAACTTGAATTTCTCGCATGGTGCCTGCATCACATTTGGCGCTTACATGATGTGGATCAGCTTGTCCGTATGGCATTTGGGATATTTTACGGGTTTCTTGTTCATGATTGCGGCCAGCTTTTTATTGGGCGTGATCATTGAATGGATCAGCATTCGTCCATTTTTCGGCAAGAACGAAGTGAATATCTTTATCGGTACGGTTGCGTTATCGACGATATTGGGACAATTGTATTTTATTGTTTTCGGAGGAAGAACGAAAGAAATAAAACCCGCCTTTTCCCAATTGATTCATATCGGACCTCTGACGGCCACAGCCAATGAATTGTTCATTCTTGTAGTATCTTTACTTACACTGCTTATCATTTGGCTGATCTTGACGAAGACGAAAATCGGTCTTTCGATCCGGGCGGTTTCCCAGGATCAATTAGGCTCTGTTCTGATCGGTGTAAACACGCGCAAGATTTATGCGGCTACGCTTGGAGTGGCTACGATATTGGCGGGTATTGCGGGAGCTTTATTGGGACCGATCTTTTATGTCCAGCCCGATATGGGCGAGCTTCCCATGGTCAAAGCTTTTATTATTGTCATCTTAGGCGGCATCGGCAGTTTTAGGGGGACGATCGCTGCAGCTTACGTTGTGGCTTTGGTGGAGATCTTGGTCGGGAACTTTATTGGCGTTTCTTGGGCGCCGTTATCGCTGTTTATACTCATGATCATAATATTAATTTTCAGACCGCAAGGTTTATTCGGCGTTCGTTTGAGAAGAGCGTAAGCTGCCCAGAATAAGGAGGATATATTGAATGTCTGTAAGTACATGGCGAAATTTCAAATTAATGCTGCCTCTTGTCATGATTGTCGTATTCTTGGCCCTTCCACTTGTCATGCAGGATCCCTATATCATGCAATTGTTCATCATGACATTCATTTGGGCAATCGTGGCAACGAATTGGAACTTGACCTTGGGGTACGGAGGGATGTTTCATATTGCGCAAATCGCTTTGTTTGCCATTGGCGGCTACGTGTCGGCCATCAGCGTAGCAAGCTTTGAGCTGTCGCCATGGATCGGCCTGCTGCTTGGAGGCATCTTCGCAGCCCTGGCCAGCTTGCTGATCGGCATGCCGTCTTTGCGCGTTCAAGGCATTTATCTGATCCTGCTCACCTTTGCTTTCCATTACGGAATTCATCAATTGGTCATTATTTTCAGGAATATCACGGGAGGAACGATCGGCCTGATGATCCCTTCGATGCTTTCGGGGGATACGGCTTATTACTATTTGACGCTTTTCATTTTAATCGTTTCCCTGCTGGTTACCTTTGGCATAGAGAAATCCTTTGTCGGCAAAGCTTTGATGGCGACCCGGGATTCGGAAGTACTGGCGATCAGCTCGGGCATCAATCCCTACAAGTACAAGCTGCTGACCTTTGTGCTCGCCGCTTTTATTACGGGGATTACGGGCGGTGTGTATACCAGTTATCTGACGGTTATCGGCCCCGAGATTTTTTCCTTTTCTTTAATCGTGAACGGACTGGGCATGATTGTGATCGGCGGCATGGGATCGCTGTTCGGCCCGCTTATCGGCAGTTTCTTCATGACAATGTTCATGGAGCTGTTCAGCTCCTTTCAGGATATCCGGCCGATTATTATCGGCATCGTCATCCTGGTGATGCTGCGCTATGCTCCGAACGGGATTGTGGCGACGTTTAATCGTTGGACCAAAAAAGACTAAGGGGAGGGGAGGTTTGTACCATGGCAGAACAAAAAATCATTCTGGAAGCCAAAAATGTTTTCCGCTATTTTGGAAGCTACGCTGCGGTAAATGATTTAAGCTTTCAACTGAAGGAGCATGAAATTCTGGGAGTAGCCGGACCGAACGGCTCGGGAAAAACAACCTTGATGAATGTGATTACGCAAGTGATCCCCCCGAGCAAGGGTGAAATTTATTTTGAAAATAAACCGATTCATAATCTGAAGCCTTATCAGATTTGTCATAACGGAATTGCCCGGACCTTTCAGCAGCCGATGATTTTTGAAACCTTGTCGGTGCTCGACAATGTGATGATCGGAGCGAAGTTCGGCGACAAGAAGGAACGGCTCAAAAAAGCGGATATCGATCACATCATGGATTTTATCGGCATTTCCGACAAGAAAGACAAAAGAGCCGGCAGCTTGTCGGTGAACGACAGAAAAAAATTAATGATTGCCGTGGCGTTGGCGACTGCCCCAAAGCTGCTGATTTTGGATGAGCCCTGCGCGGGCCTTACCACGATTGAATCCAAGGAAATCATTCAATTGATTGAAAAAGTCAACCGGCAGGGGATTACCGTGATGCTGATCGAACACAATATGTCCGTTTTGATGAACATTTCCCACCGCGTGATGATCATTGATCAGGGCAGCTTGATGTGCGAGGGATCGCCTGAATATGTATGGAACCATGAGCAGGTGATGGAAAAATATTTGGGCAGAAAACAAAAGAAGGGGGTATCCCTGTAAATGCTCCAGGTCAATGATTTGCAGGTTGAGTTGGGTGGAATCGACATTTTAAAAAGTATCAGTTTATCGATCGGCAAAGGGGAAAAAATCGGCATCATCGGTCCGAATGGACACGGAAAATCAACGACGATGAAAACCATCTCCGGGCTCCATCCTGTAAAGCGCGGGAAAATTACATTTAAAGACCAGAATATTGCAAGTCTTAGTCCCCAACAAATTGTTGAACTAGGGATCATCCATGTGCCTGAGGGCGGACATCTTTTTTCCGATATGACGGTACATGAAAACCTCATTTTGGGAGCGTATTGCAAGCGGGCAAGCATAAAGAAGAAACAGAATTTGGAAATGGTGTATCACATTTTTCCCAAGCTGGAGCTGTTAAGCAAGCAAAAAAGCAGCAGCTTGAGCGGAGGAGAAAGAAGAATGCTTGCTGTAGGCCGAGGCTTGATGTCCTCTCCGGAATTGTTGATTTTGGACGAGCCTACTTTAGGCGTATCTCCGCTCATAGTGGAGGAAATGGGAGAAAAGCTGAATGAAATCGGCAGTATGGGGACAAGTATTATTTTATCCGATGAGAATATGGATTTGATTTCCGGCTTTGCGCAAAGGGTGTATTTTCTGGAAAACGGGGAGATCAAAATAGAGGGTCCTGCAGAAGAAGTTCTTGAGCATGAATATGTCAAGAAATCCTATCTGGGTATCGAATAAGCAAGGAGGAATACTGTATGAAGCCAGCCGCATTTGTGTATCACCGCCCTCACAGTTTAACGGAAGTATTCGAATTGCTGGATACCCATATGGATGATGCGAAAATTATTGCCGGCGGACAAAGCTTGGTGCCCATGATGAATATGCGGCTTGTTCGACCGCAGCATTTAATCGATATTAATGAAGTCCCAGAGATGAATGAGATTGAATTGCTCGACAATACAATCAAAATCGGAGCTTTGACGCGTCAAATTGAAATCGAAAATTCCCAAATTATTCAGCAAAACAGCCCGATTATTTCATACGCCACGAAAAAAATTGGACATTACGCAATCCGACAGCGGGGAACGATCGGCGGCAGCTTGGTTCATGCCGATCCTTCCGCAGAACTTCCTCTAATGGCAGCTCTGTTCAATTCCGATATAGCTTTGGTCTCCTCAGATGAAACGCGGGTTGTTTCAGCCCGGGAATTTTTTCTGACGATTTACACCACGGATATTATGCCCAATGAAATGCTGTCTCATATTGAATTTCCGCTGATGCGTGCGGACGAGGGCTGGTCTTATGTTGAATTCTCACGCAAAACGGGAGATTTTGCGATTGTATCCGTGGGCAATACCTTGCAATTGGATCAGGATGGCAGTGTTTCGCATATCCGCTTAGCCCTTGGAGGAATCGAATCGATCCCTTTCAATGCAAGTGATCTAGTTGAAGGCTTTATCGGTGAACAGCCGAATGAAGCTTGGATAGAAGCGTTGGCCCATGAAGTGGTCTCGCAGACAGAACCGCAAAGTGACATCCATGCAAGCGCCGAGGATCGCAGCGAACTTTTATCCATGCTGATCAAAAAAGCGTTAAACGAATCGATTTCACGTGTTCGTAAAGGAGGAATTGATGATGGACCGAACTGGCATCAAGCTTCGAATTAATGGTCAAGACCATCATTTGTCCGTTGAGCCAAGGAAATTGTTGTCCGATGTCATTCGCGAAGATGTTGGACTTACGGGAACGCATGTCGGCTGCGAGCATGGCGTATGCGGAGCCTGTACGGTACTGGTGAATGGAAAGCCCATGCGTTCCTGTTTATTATTTGCCGTACAGATGGGCGGCCAGGAAATTACAACCATTGAGCATATAGCGACGGATGGAAAGTACAGTCTGCTGCAGCAAGCATTTCATGAAGAGCACGGATTGCAGTGCGGATTTTGTACCCCGGGGATTATTCTGACATTTGAAGCCTATCTGAAAGAAAATGCGAATCCATCGGAAGAAGAAATCCGCGATGTATTGTCAGGCAACCTTTGCAGATGCACGGGATATCAGAATATTGTAAAGTCGATCCGGAAAGCTTCCGATCAAGCCACAATTCTTAAGTTTGGGGAGAATGGATGATGAGCCAAAAGACAACGGAAAGGAAGTATACTGACACCTATCATGTGATTGGAAAAAAAGTGGATCGTGTGGAAGATTATCGCCTATTGACGGGTACTGCACAATATCTCGATGATCTGAATTTCCCCAGGGCGCTGCATGTTACTTTCGTAAGAAGTCCTCACGCCCATGCCAGAATTTTGTCCATCGACACGCAAAAAGCCTTAGAGGTGCCTGGGGTGGTTGCCGTCTTTACAGGAAAGGATATCAATCAATGGGCCAAGCCTCTTCGCATGGCGCCGCCGATTGAAGGCTTGCTGCCCATGGAAATGACCGCAATGCCTACCGATAAAGTGCGTTTCGACGGGGATCCGGTTGCCTGCGTAGTGGCACAGGATCGATATATTGCCGAGGATGCGGCAGAATTGGTTGTTGTCCAATACGAGGAAATCAAAGCGGTTACCGATATGTTCAAGGTTTTGCAGGAAGAAACGCCGCTTGTGGACGACGCGCTGGACACGAATCTGGTAAGTCGCCAAACCTATAAGCAAGGAGACGTCGAGGATAGCTTTGCCAAAGCAGATCATATTGTCGAAGCCCGTTTTTCGCAGCATCGGCAAACGCATGTCCCCATTGAAACAAGGGGCTGTGCTGCGGTATGGGATGAAGGCCGGCAGCATCTCAAGTTTTATATCGGCACCCAGGTTCCCCATCCGATGAGAACCCAGCTGGCCGCCCGACTTGGCTTAAAGGAAACCCAAGTGCAGGTGATTTGTCCGGATATTGGCGGAGCATTCGGTCAGAAAATTGCCCTGTACCGGGAAGAGCTTACGGTGGCGGCCGTTGCCAAAGCACTCAAAAGAACGATTCGCTGGCGGGAAGATCGTATGGAGAATTTGATGACGGCCAGTCATGCCCGCGAGGATTATGTCAAAACCAGGACGGCTGTCACCCGCGAAGGCAAAATTTTGGCCATGGATGCGGAACTGGTCAGCGATTTCGGCGCCTATTCCTTTTATCCGGCCAATTATATGCTGCGAGTGGTGGCCATGCTGCTTCCGGGCGTGTATAAAATTGAAAATTACAAATTTGATATGAAGGTTGTTTTGACCAATAAATGTCCGGCGGGTCCCATGCGTGCGCCCATGGCCATTGCAAGCTGGGTAACAGAGGGGACGATGGATGCAATCGCCCGTCAGCTGGAGCTTGATCCGATACAGGTGCGGCAGCTGAATATGATTCGGCAAGCGGACCTGCCTTATCGGACAGCAACCGATGAATTATACGAGGATATCAGTCCCGAGGAATGCTTGAATAAAGCGCTTGAAGTGTATGACTACCCCCAATTTAGAAAAGAGCAGCAGGAAGACAGGAAAAAAGGGCGTTACCGGGGCTTGGGGCTATGTCAGGTGATTGAATCCACGACGTACGGGACAGGCTTTTACCGCAAAGCGGGCATTCCCGGCACCGGCCATGAGGCGGCTTGGATTCGTATTGAGCCGACTGGCGTGATCAATGCTTCTGTCGGTTTGATGGGATCCGGACAAGGCTATGAAACCACCGTTGCACAAGCTGCTGCAGAAGGCTTGGGAGCCAAAGTGGAGGATGTGTCCATTCACTTGGGAGATACGAACCTGGCGCCATACGGTATGGGCAGCCGCGGCAGCAGAGGAGCGGCAGCCGGGGCCGGGACCGTATACTTGACGGCACTTGAGGCGAAGAAGAAAGTGTTGAAAATTGCCGCACGACTGTTAAATGTGCAGGATGCCGCCGATGTGGACATGGTCGAGAGCAGCATTATGAAAAGAAACGGCAAAGAGTGGATACCGACCGATTTAACCTTGGCGGATATTGCGCATACCGCTTATCTGAATCATACACTGCTGCCGGACGGGCTTGAGCCTGGTTTGGAGTTTCATAAGACCTACGATCCGCCGGCGATGACTTATTCCAATGCAGCTCATCTATGCGAGGTTGAAGTGGAAATTGAAACAGGCAAGATTGATATTCTGCAGTATCACATTGTAGAAGATGCGGGTACCATTATCAATCAGCAGATTGTAGACGGGCAGCTCCATGGTTCTACCATAATGGGGTTGGGCGGCGTGATGTTTGAGCAGGTGCTTTATGATGACAACGGACAATTTATCAATGGCACCTTTATGGATTATTTAATGCCCACGGCCAGCGAAGCGCCGAATATTGACATTCACCACATTATAACGCCGAACCGCAACACTCCTGCAGGCATCAAAGGAATGAGCGAAGGCGGCGTAATGGGCTCGATCGGCTCGCTCTGCAATGCTGTGTCCGATGCGCTTAGTCCGTATGGCATTACGATTGAAAAACAGCCGCTTACGCCCAGCTATATTCGTGCTTTGATAAGGGAAAAAATGAGCGTAAATCATAATTGTAACACAGAGGAGAATTCGGATGAGTCATAAAATTGCTTTTTTCGGCACGGGGAATATGGGAGAACCGATGGTTCGGCTGCTTCTGAAAGCGGGATATGAGGTTGCCGTTGTGCCGCACCGCAGAAGAGAGGCAGTTGCAAGATTGGAAAGCGAAGGAGCCCAGGTGGCAGATACGCCTGCGGAAGCTGCCGAGGGTGCATCTTTCCTCATTACGATGGTTCCCGATCTGCCCCAAATTGAGGATTTGTTGTTTAAGGAAAACGGCATTCTGGAGCGAGTTTCTGAAGGGACGGTTCTGATTAATATGAGTACCGTTTCCCCTACAGGGATTCAAAAGTTAGGCGAGCGGTTAATTCCTTACGGAGTGAAAATATGTGATGCCCCCGTCAGCGGAGGGCCCTTTCGCGCAGCCGACGGCACGTTGTCTATTATGGCAGGTGCAGAAAAAGAGATTTTCGAGAAAAGCTTGGACATTCTCCGGGTTTTAGGAAAAAACATTTCCTGTCTGGGGGAGCTTGGAACCGGACAAGTTGCAAAATTATGCAACAACATGCTCTCCGCAACGATCATGGCGGCGAATGCCGAAGTGTTGACGATGGGGGCAAAAGCCGGGTTGGATGCAGAAAGCTTAAGAAACATCATTGTCAATGCAACGGGAACAAATTGGCAGCTTGAAAATTGGGTTCCCAATAATGTCATGAAAGACAATTATGAAGCTGGCTTTGCCTTAAAGCTCATGTATAAGGATGTAGGTTTGTCGAGAGATTTCGCCAAGGAAATCGGCTCTCCGTTATTTATCGGCAATTTGGTTCATGAGCTCTACGGCCAATTTATGAATTCAGGACTTCGCGATAAAGACTTTTCTGTTGTGAGCACATTTTATCAAGATGCCGCGAATGTCACGATTGCAAACGGTAAACCGAGAAACGAATAAAAGGAGGTAAAAGGCATGCTGATCGAAGGGAATAAGAATATTGCCCATAATATAGAGGCCGTTTGGAATGCATTGATCGATCCTGAAAAATTAAAGGCCAGCATTCCGGGATGCAACGTTATGGAAAAAACGGAAGAAAACAAGTATAGATTTCATATCAAAATTAAAGTGGCGGCCATCGTGGGAGAGTATGAGGGAGAAATTTCGATTGTCGATCCCAAGCCGATGACCAATTATGGATTGGATATATCGGGATCGGGAGCATTGGGGCATATGAAGGCGAAGGTAGATATCGGCCTGAATGCTTTGAACGAGAACGAAACCGAGATGCAGTACAAAGGGGAAGCTGAAATTGGAGGCAAAGTGGCGAAAGTGGGCCAGCGCGTGTTATCCAGTGTAGCGAATCTGATCGTCAAGCAGTTTTTCAACAGCTTCGTCAAACAAATTTGATTTCAAACTGTCCAAAGGGGTGAACCGGTTTGATTGATTTTATTCAAAAAATACGCAGACTGGATGCCGGCCAAATCCAAACGGTGTTGGCAACCCTCGTTAGAGTGGAGGGCTCATCCTATCGAAGGACGGGAGCCAAAATGCTCTTGTCTGAAGATGGACAGCAGTTTGATTCAATCAGCGCAGGTTGCTTGGAAGCGGATATGAAATTAAGAGCGGAATCCGTTTATCAAACGAAAAAGCCTGAAATTTTACAGTATGATACGGCTTCAGAGGACGACCTTGCCTGGGGGACAGGCAGCGGATGCAACGGGAAAATCACGATTTTGCTTGAGCCCGTCATTTGGCAGCAAGTCCCCGATTCATTCACCGAACCCCTTTGGCCTTTACTTGAAAAGCTGCTGGAGCAAAGAAAATCTTTTTATGTGGCAAAAGGAATTTCCGAAATCCGCTTGGGAAAAACGATGATTTACACAGAAGACGGTGAATCCTTCGGTTCTGTTGGAGATTCTTTGCTCGATGAGCAGGTGCGTCAGGCTTGTTCTCACCCTAATCGCAAACAGGGCTCATTCCATAATCCGGCGCTGCAGCAGCAAGTCTATATGGAGCGAATCCAACCCAAAGAGCGTTTATATGTGTTTGGTGCAGGGGATGATGTTGAGCCTGTCGTCAAATTGGCCAGCCGCTTAAATTTTGAAATTACCTTGATTGATCCGCGCGAATCCCGCTGCAACGCCGCTTATTTTCCCGATGCGGATCGTTATTGGATTGAACATGTGGAAGAAGCTTTTTCGCATCTGCAAATGGCAAGCAGCGATTATGTATTGATCATGACACATAACTTTTTTAGAGATCAAGAGATCATTCGCCAACTCAGCAAGTTTAATCCTCATTACGTGGGGATTTTGGGTTCGAAAAGAAGAACGGATAAATTATTTGATCAAGGCGAATGGCCTGAAAATATTTACTCGCCGATCGGGCTTCCGATTGGCGCCGACGGTCCGGAAGAAATCAGTACCAGTATCATGGCAGAACTAATCGCTGTACGAAGAGGCATGAATCGCTTGAACGGAAAGCAACAGGCCGCAAGGGTTCTTGAGAAATCAAGTACAACATTGGACATGGGAGATGAGTAAGCTTGGAGCAATTATGTGAAACGATTATTCGGGAAACGAAGTATGAATCCTTGACGGACGCGGAAAAGGAAAGATTAATCACCTTGATTTGCCACGATCTTGCCGTCGGTTCACGCTCAAGCCGGAATCAGTGGCTCGAGCATTTGCTGGCGGGCCAGGAGGATTTGCTTTCCGGCGAAGGAATCTATACCCTTTTGGGAAGAAGCGAAAAAGCGTTATCCTTTGATCTGGCAGTTCAGTATAATACCATGGCGATTACCGTATCCGTAAGCGAGGATTTTATTTCCGGGACGCATCCGGGCGCCATTCTATTCCCGCTTTTACTTGCAGAAGCGGAGCGGAATAATGCTCCATTAATCGAGCTGTTGGATGCGGCGGCAATCGGTTCGAAATTGGCGATCGCCATCATTGAAGTTTTCGGTAAAGCCTTGAATCAAAATGGCTTTAGAGCCCCGGCCGCGCTAGGGGCGATGGCGGGAGCCGCGGCATTGGCCTACATGCGGGAAAAATCGGCGAAAGCGGCGATGACAGCCCTGTCGATGGCGGCCAGTTCGTTCGGCGGATTCTCTTTTCCCTTTTTTGCCGGCAGTGAAGAATGGCTGCTTCAACCGCCGATGGCGGCTCAATTGGCTGCGAGTGCAAGCCGCAATTGCAGCTCGATCAGTGACGCTCAAACGGATTTCTTTACCGGCCCGCATTCATTAAGCCAATTTTTTAAGATGGAGGCTATTGCTTTACCCGATAACAAAGACCTGGATCTCACACTGATCGGTGTGAAGAAGCAGCCTGTCAACAGCTTTGTGCAGCCGGTTGTGGAAGCCCTGCAGAAAATTGCGGGCGAAATCGATGCTGCTGAAATTGAAACGGTCATCATAGAAGTTCCGGAAGCATGGTCCGCCAATGCCAATTTAAAACTTGCCGGTCCGCTGGAAAAGCCGAATTTGGGCATATTGAGCCTTCCCATCAGCAGTGCCATCCTGCTGAAAAACAAATCATTAAGCTATGCGGATTTTAAGTACGCGAATGATGACGATATCTTGAATCTGGCCCAAAAAGTAAATATAAATTATCAAGCTGCATTGTCGGGTTATCATGTCATTGCAACCATTCAATCGAAGGATAAAAAGATTGAGGCAGAAGTACAGACGTCGGAATTTTATCCGGATTTACAGACGGAACTAACATGGATTGCAGGGCAATATCCGCACGAAATTCAGTGGATCGGGCGTTTGACTCAATTTTGGGAAGCACAAGACTAAAAACCTATCAAACTTATATTTTTAATGGCAAACCAACGAATTCCTCTTATTTATTAGGTTTTAATTTAAACCGTTGAATGAGAGGAATTTGTATTTTCTGTGAGGCATGAGAATCCTCGATTATGATGTCATAAAACATAACATTATTTACAGGCAAATATTAATTTTTTCTTGACACTTCAATTGCACGTAATATAAAATAACAAGTATTAGATATATGTGATTTGTGATCACAAGAGGGGGATAGACAATGTCTTCGGTGATTAAAGTGGAATTAATACAAGAAAAAGTATATGAAAGATTGAGAGAAGAGATTATAAATCGTAAATTTATTCCGGGTGAGAAAATTACAATACGACAAATAGCAGAATTGTATGGAGTGAGTGTAATGCCGGTTCGTGAGGCATTAAGACAGCTGCAGTCTGAAGGATTAGTTAAATACGATCGACGGGGAGTAACCATAAAGCAGTTATCGGCTTTTGAAATCCAGCAAATTATTGAAATTCGCAGTAGGCTTGAAATATTGGCAGTAGAATGGGCTTTACCCCATTTGAAAAAAGAGCATGAGATCAAGTTTGAAGAGATTATTAACGAAATGGATCATCATATCGGTGACGTTGATCAATGGAGAATGCTGAATCGCAAGTTTCATCTGGAATTGTATGCCGTTTCCGGTTCTCTCCAGCTGCAGCAAATTATAGAAAATCTATGGGTTTCGATTGAACCCTATATGAGATTATATACCTCGACAGTTGCCTCACTTGAATTCGCGCAAAAGCAGCATCATGAAATATTGGGCGCGTTAAAAAACAAAGATTTTGACAAGCTATCCACATTATTAAGCACCCATCTTGATCATACAGCAAAAGTGATTTTGGATAATTTTTAGTTCGCTTGAATGACCGGTGGTTGCAAAATGAAACGGGGGGATTGCGTATACCATAAAATATCAGAATATTCAAAAGAGTAATTAAATTTACCCAAGAAGGAGAGGAAGCTGAATGTCTTCAATTAAAAGTGAATTGCACCAAGTTGAAGAGGAAATGGAGCACGTTATTCTGGAGGATGAGTATGAACATGAGTCTGTCCCTTTGAAAGCAAGAAAGAGCGTGCTGTCCATTTCATCCGTATGGATGGGATTTCCAATGATTTTGACGGGTGCGATTACTGGATCAGCCATTGTCGCTGGAGTTGGCTTTATTAAAGGAATGCTCGCCATCTTACTAGGAAATTTAATTATGTTTGCTTATGTGGGAACTTTGGGTATCTTATCGACGAAAAAGGGTTATAACTTTGCGCTGCAAGCCTCTGCAACGTTTGGGCGCAAAGGGTATGTAATTGCTTCTGGATTGCTGTCCACATTAATTATAGGATGGTTTGCAGTTCAGACAGGATTAACGGGTACATTTATGCACGCGGCGTTTGGGGCGAATTTGTTTCTCATGACACTGATCGCAGGATTATTGTATATGGGTATTACATTTATCGGAATAAAAGCGCTTTCCTATATCGGTTTAGTCTCGGCTCCGCTGTTTGTTATCCTCGGGATTTGGGCTGTATCCGATGTTGTTTCTCAATCAGGATGGAGTGCAATTACCTCCTTTTCTGGAAGTTCAGTGACTCCATTATCATTCGGTATTGCGGTCACGATGGTTATCGCTTTGTTTGCCGATGCCGGTACGATGACGGGGGACTTTAACCGTTGGGCCAAAAATTCAAGAGACTCAATTATTGCTACATTCTCCGCTTTTCCTTTTGCAAATATGGTTGCTTTGATTTTCGGAGGTATTATTACAGCTTCTGTTGCAAATACAGATCTCTTCCGTTTCTTTGCAGATAAAGGTGGATTTTTTGCGGTACTGGCAGTTCTCTTCTTGTTCATTAATCTTGGTTCGGTTTGTTCACACTGCTTATATAACGGAGCGGTTGGTTGGTCCCACATTGTAGGCGGGCGCATGAGAGTATTAACGATTATTTTGGGTACGGCCGGTATTATTGCCGCGGTATTGGGAATCTGGAGCTTCTTTATTAACTGGTTGACCTTGCTCGGAATTTTAGTGCCTCCAATTGGCGGAATCATTATTATTGACCAATTCTTCTTGAGAAAAGACGCCGATATTACAGAAAATATTCGGATCAAGCCTTTCATTGCGTGGTTTATCGGTTCAGCAGCTGCTTTAATCGTTGAATTTAAAGCCCCTTATTTATCTACAGCTGTCGCTGGACTTATTGTCGCTTCGCTTGCTTATTGGTTTATTGCAGCAAAAGAAAAAGCGGATTTTAGAGAAAGTTCGGTAGTTTCACAGAAATTATAAAAAAATTTACTCTAAAAAAATTGAAAATTCTGGCAGATTTAAAATTAAATTTTTATGAATCTGCCGGAATTTTCAACCCTATATGTAAGTGGAAATCAGAAATTGAAAAGCGGGGTGACAATTTGCAAAGCATGGAAGTCACCTACTCGCGATTATGCCGGCGAATCGTGGGGAGAAAAGATGAGATAGGAATCATCTTGGCGGCGATCCGAATGAAGCAGCCGATTTTATTAATCGGTTTGCCAGGAGTCTCCAAAACAACAATTTTACATGCAATTGCGGAAGAGCTTCACGGAAGTCGGCATTTATTCCAAATGACCGGTGATGAACAATTAAGTGCGTACTCCTTGGTTGGCAGCTTTGATCCCGCGCTTGTGATTAAGGAAGGATATAAACAGCAACATTTTCTTCCAGGGCCTTTGACCAAAGCCTTGCAGCAAGGAGGGATTTTATATATCGAGGAGTTTAATCGGGCCCCAAGCGGGGCGCTAAACGTTTTGATGACCGCCTTGTCGGATGGATATATTGACATACCGCATATCGGCAGGGTGGTTGCAGCACCTGGATTTTCATTGATCGGTTCAAGTAATCCCGTTGATGACATTGGGACTGAACGTCTATCACGAGGTCTGGCTGACCGGTTTATTATGCTTGAGCTGGGTTACCAAACAGAAGAAGAAGAGCTGGAAATTGTTCGTCGAAAGCATCCGAATTGGAGCAGCGACTGGATTACGTACGCTGTTCGAATCGCTAGGGATTCACGTGTACACCCTGATCTCCGTTATGGATCATCGATCAGGGGGCCGATTGATTTCTTAAGCCTTTTAAACGGCTGGGGGAATCCCGCATCTGAAATCATAAAGGCATCGGGTGTGGCGGCTTTTATTGGCAAAATTCAGGTAAAACCCTCCAGCGGTCGCACAGGAGCGGATATTATCCGTGAGATTATGGAAAAGAATATCCCTCCAAACGGTTACGAAAAACTATTTGAACAATGGCAGAAAGCAAGCGAAATGTCTGAACAGGATTCATCAGGCGGCGCTTTGGTGGAAACCGACGGCAGTCGAGAAGGAGAATTATCAGAAAATAATGCCGGCGGAGCTTTACAAGAAAAGGACAAATCTGATCCTCCATTAATTGAAATGGCATGGAAAGGCTCCGGAGCAGGAGGGATCCGTGGTGCTTCAGAGCGAAAACCGAATGAACATTCCTTCATGGATCTTCAGGTTCGCATGACTTTTGAAGTTGAACATTTAAAACAGTATCGCTCCCAACCATGGATATCCAGACAGGAAATTGATCACTGGATCGAACAAACCATGAATGTGATTCGTAATGGTGAAATCAGTCAATACGGAAAGGGAAGGATCAGGCTTTCTAGTCAAGCCTGGCAAATGGCAGCAGGTGCAGAAATAGACATTGAGGGTACCTTGAACCGAATGATGAATTCACCGCACAGCATGAGATCGGAAGATATTATGATACGTTATCGGACCCCCCAGAAAAAACACTTTGTTATACTGATTGATCATTCTGGTTCAATGGTAGGTAATAAATTGGCCATATCCGCTGTGTTGGCAGGGAGCTTGGCCAAATTAGGCGCGAAGGGACAAAGCAGCTACGGTGTTTATGCTTTTGATCAAGAAGTCAGTGCCATAAAATCACTGAATCAAAGCCGGCTTGTCCATGAGGTGATTTCTGACATCATGCATTTGCCTGAAGGAAGAAGTACGGATTTGTCATTTGCTCTGCGTTTCGTTTTACAGCTATTGGATGAGTATGAATCAATGGAGTTCATTTTGGTCAGCGATTGTATGCCTACCCGAGGTGATAAAACATTTTCCGCCTTAAATCGGATTGTTCAGAAAATTCCCGGACTGCATATTTGTTACGTTAACAACTCTGCCGGTGGAGATTTTCATGCAGAAACCGGGAATGGAACTGCAAAGCTCGATCTTTACGGATGGTGGGGTTACAAATGGGTGGGTGCTGAACAATTTCATGTTGTCAACGATGTATCTGAAGTGCCGCAGGCTGTAGAAGCAATGATAGGTCATCAAAGAGGAATTCTTGTATGACAAATGGTCATTTC
This sequence comes from uncultured Caryophanales bacterium, assembly GCA_964514665.1. Taxonomy (GTDB): domain Bacteria; phylum Bacillota; class Bacilli; order Paenibacillales; family KCTC-25726; genus CAZESH01. The sequence goes on along the minus strand of CAZESH010000019.1, from coordinate 676 downwards.
TCTAGTCAGAAGAGGAGGATTTAATCGATGAAAAGAGAGATTAAGTTAAAAGTGAACGGACGGGAAAGAACGATAGATGTTCAACCAAGCCGTACACTTCAAGATGCATTGCGCTTGGATTTAGAAATGACAGGGACGAAAAAATGCTGCAATGACGGATATTGCGGCGCTTGTACAGTTTTGATGGATGGGGTTTCCGTTAAATCCTGCCTGGTTTTGGCAATGGAAGCAGAAGACAAAGAAATCACAACAATCGAAGGACTTTCCAGCGAAATGGAGCTTGATCCGATTCAAGAAGCGTTTATTGAGCATGGCGCCTCGCAATGCGGCATGTGTACGCCAGGGATGATTATGTCTGCTAAGGATTTGCTGGAGAAAAACCCCACTCCTTCGAAAGAGGAAATCAAGGAATCCATCAAAGGAAATCTGTGCCGCTGTACAGGTTATGTCAAAATCATCGATGCCATAGCTTCAGTAGCGGAAAGGAACAAACCAGCAGAAGCGAAAGGGGTTCTTGCCCAATCCGGAACAAAGTGGGTCGGTAAAAGTGTTCCGCGGGTAGACAGTCGTGAAAAAGTATCCGGCAAAGCAACTTATATTGCTGATTTGGTTTTGCCTTCCATGTTATATGGAGAAATCCTTCGACGCAATGTTCCTCATGCCAAGATCATAAGCA
>CAZESH010000018.1:0-28934 GCA_964514665.1 uncultured Caryophanales bacterium | reverse complement strand
GGGTCCGGCTATTCGGTTTCGTATCTGGTTCCGGTTGCTCTTGAATTCGGATGCTTAGAATGAACGCTAAAGGTAACCATCCAAATTCAAAGGCAAACGCTGGCGCTCCTCCACCAGATACGAAGCCCTGCTCGTAAGCTCGACTAGATGAACGACACCCAAACAAATGGATCCGCCCTTTTTTCTAAAACAAACCGATATTACAACAAAACGGACATTCATTCGGGTGTTCGTTTTGTTTTTGAGCCATGGGTAACGGAACGAACCTGATTTTGTACTGCTTTCGGTCGACAGATCTTGTTGCTCTAAAGAAATTCGCATCTAATATCTTTAGATCAGTAGAGGAGGCGGACTACATGCCTAATATCAAATCCAGCACGGATTTGAGAAATAACTATAATGAGATTTCAAGATTCTGCCACGAAAGCAGAGAGCCTGTTTTTATTACCAAGAACGGTCAAGGAGATTTGGCCGTGATGAGCATGGAGACTTATGAGATGCTTAATGGCAAGCTTGAGATGTATCGTCTTTTGGATGAAGGCAAGACGGCGGTGACGGAAGGAAGGAAGCGTCCGCTTCGGGACGTGATGGCAGATATCCGGCGGGAGATAAAGGATGGAGAAATATAGGATTGACGTTTCAAAGTCCGCCGAGAACGATCTGCGAGACATTGTAAGGTATATTTCTGCTCAGCTTGCTGCTCCGGAACCTGCACTAAAGATGATTGAAACCATTGAAGAAGCTATTATCGATTTAGCAGATATTCCTCGAAAATATCCTCTATTACAGGACGAAAGGCTTTCCATCATGGGTTACCGAAAACTAATTGTACAGAATTACATTGTTTTCTACACGATAGATGCATGCGACGAGTTTGTCCTCATATTGAAGAAGAAGCATTTTCGTTCGAAGATGAAAGTTTCACGATGAGTAGCCAAATGCCAATTAAGGGCAATTTTAATATTTATAAACGTCAGCAGCGCATACCGAAATGGACGGCACCGGGGGTAGATGGTGCCACGAGTGATGAAGCGGTAAAGACCTTTGAGGTTTGGGCAGATGAAATGCTCACATAGATTCATCCGAAAGGATACCACCCACAGACCGTAAGCAGCTATCACGCTCTGCGCTGCTCCTGCACTCGCTTGGGGTCATGGCGGTCCAGCGCTTAAATTGGCGGCTGAAGTGGGCGCTTGTTTTATACCCGAGTATCATGGCTATATGATCTATGGACAGGTCCGTCTGAAGCAACAAGCGCTGGGCCTCGCTTAACAAAATTTCCGACATATATTTGCGAGGAGCCTTCCCGTAAACCTGTTGAAATATCCGATTCACCTGGGATGGACTCAATTTTAAGGATTCGGCTATATCTTGGACGAATTTTCTTTCGCTGTCTTCCTTTTGGCCATGATGCAGGCTGCGGATCGAAGACTCAATATTTTCGGCGATGCGGCCGGCCAGTAATTCCTTTTTCGTTAGCACGACGTTGTCGGTTTGGGACAGCTGTTCCACCAACGTTCCCAAAAGCTCAAACACGGCTACGTACACCTTCATGCTTTTTGCGGTGGAAAGCGATCGACTCCTGTTTTCAGTTGCAAGGTTGCATAAGTCCGTTAGCAAGGGAGTCAATTCTTTGACAAGGGGAGAGGATGCTTCGTAGCAGGCGGATTGATAGCGCTCCAGCTCCTTGGAGAAAGCGAGATCGGCTACGCTGAAATGCACGCAAAAATAAGTGAAGCCATGAGGGCATGCCGACTTGCACGAATGGATGATTCCCGGACGTATGAAAAGTAGATCTCCCTTTTTTTGATTGTAAATCTTCCCCTCGACGATCATCTTCATGTCCCCTTCGATCATCCAATGAAGCTCGTACATAGGATGTTCATGGGAAGGATATGTCCACCGGGAACCCACTTCGCGAACATGCAGCCCCATCAGATGAAAGGACATTCGAATGTCGGGCAGCCTGCCTAGTTCTACGGAATCGGCGATCAATACAGACATAGTATACCCCCTTGTTAATCTCCATCTATTCCAAAACCAATTATACAGCGCTTACAATTGAATGAAAAGTGTGAGAAATGGGTAAATTTTTTCGCGATTAGCGCATCGTCAACTCGGATATAGTGGTGGTATACTAGTATTATCATTAGTTGAAGGAAGCAAAAAATCGATCCACACAGGCGTCCACAGTATAAACTGGTATACTAGTTCGGCTAGACTCCTGATTTTATTTGTAAACGCTTCAGAGATGGAGGTAGCTCGTCTTTTCACGGGTAAAGGAGGGTTTTATGACTATTCAGATTGACGTTTCAAGAGACAAGAGGGGATTTATCCGGGATTTCGTTTATGAAACCTTGAAGAAAAATATCATGGAGCTGCGACTCGAGCCGGGGCGGTTTGTCTCGGAAAAAGAATTGGCCGAAATGCTCCAAGTGAGCAGGACGCCGATTCGTGAAGCATTGGTTAAACTCACTCAGGAGGAATTAATTGAAACCATTCCTCAGAAGGGCTCCATCATATCGCTTATTGATTTGCAGCATGCGGAAGAATCCCGATTTGTCAGAAAAACCTTGGAATCAGCCGTTGTTCGGGAAGCATGTGAGCTGCTCGACAAGGAACAGGTGCTTCATCTGCAAAATCTCGTCTCGATGCAAGAACTGTGCGAATCCGAACAGAACTATGGGCGTTTGTTTGAGCTCGATGAAGAGTTTCACAAATCGATTATGATCGGTTGCGGCCGGGACCGTACTTGGGGACTTATTCAACAAATGGCAACGCATGACAACCGCATCCGGATTTTACGGCTTGCTTCCGATTCAGACTGGAAAATCATACTTGCCCAGCATCATGGAATTGTTCGTGCCATCAAGGAGAAGGATCCCGACCAAGCTGAAAAAATGCTAAGGGATCATTTGGAGCTAGTAGTGACTGAAAAAGAGAATTTAAAACAGAAGCACGCCAAATTTTTTAAATGATCTAAAGGAGTGAAGGATGTTGATTAAAGTAGCAGTTATCGGTACCGGCGGTATAGCAAATTCACATTTGGAGGCGTTTGTGTCCTCGTTTAAGGGAAGGTGTCAAGTCGTTGCGTTATGCGATATTTACGAGGAGAAGGCAGTCCGGTATAAAGAGAAATTTCAGCTCGACTGCAGGGTTGAACAAGATTACCGTGGACTACTGGAAAGCGATATCGATCTGGTGTCGATCTGCACCCCGCCGTATACGCATGCTCAAATCGCTATCGACTTTTTGCGAGCGGGAAAGCATGTATTGGTAGAGAAGCCGATGTCTTCTTCCTTGGAAGAAAGCGACCGCATGCTGGAAGCGGCTTCAGAATCGAATCGCATTTTATCCGTAATCGGGCAAAATCGGTTCAGGGATCCGATCATGAAGCTGAAGCGCACGCTCGATACCGGAAAGTTAGGCAAAATCGTGCATGCACAGGTTGATTCCCACTGGTGGAGAGGGCACTGCTATTACGATCTGTGGTGGAGAGGCACTTGGGAAAAGGAAGGCGGCGGCTGTACGCTTAACCACGCCGTTCATCATATTGACATGCTTCAGTGGATGATGGGGATGCCAGAAAAAGTCCAAGCGGTGATGAGCAATACGTCGCATGATAACGCGGAAGTCGAGGACATCTCCATAGCCATTCTTTCTTATGACAACGGAAGCTTGTCGCAAATTACAAGCTCTGTCGTGCATCACGGAGAGGAACAGCAGCTTATCTTCCAAGGGGAAAAGGCGAGAATTTCCGCACCCTGGAAGGTTTATGCATCCACCTCCAAGGAAAACGGATTTCCGATTCGGAACACCGCGCTCGAGGAGGAGCTTGAGAACACGTACAACAGCATGGCGGACCTCCCATATACTGGGCACGCCGGACAAATCGACGATGTGATGAAGGCGATCGAAGGCGGATCGCTGGAGGTGCTCATTGACGGCCATGAAGGACGCAAAACGCTTGAGCTGATCACGGCCATCTATGAAGCGGCGGCTACTGGCAAGAGTGTAAGCCTGCCTTTAACGAAGGACAGCCTTTTCTATTCGAGAGACAGCTTGCTCGCAAATGCTCCTCATTTTTACGAGAAGACCTCGTCGGTCGTATCCTTCTCAAAGAACGACATTACGCTCGGCAGCGATTATAAGAAATAACACAATGCAGGAGATGAATGCTATGCAAACACAAGACGGCATGAATTATGCCCCGAAAGGAAAGCCGGCCCCGTACGGACAAAGCGCCATTTACAACGCTCGAGCAACTGGAACAGGCTCGGCAAAAAACTGCGGAGACCGGTTTGAAATATGCGGTTTATTACAGTGAGCGAGTGCATGTGGAAAGTGCTGTCTATGCCGGGCAACTGATTGAGCAGGGCGCGATCGGGCGTGTGCTGCAGGTGAGTGGATATGGTCCGCACCGGAACAACGTGCCGTCTAGACCGGAGTGGTTTTTTAACCGCGAGCAATTCGGTGGCATTCTTTGCGATATCGGCAGCCATCAATGTGAGCAATTTTTGTTTTACACAGGTTCCAAGGACGCAAAAGTGGTGAACAGCTAGGTGGCTAATTATAACCACAAGCAATTTCCGACATTCGAGGATTTCGGCGATTGCAATTTGGTGGGCAACAACGGTTCCACGGGATACTTCCGTGTCGATTGGTTTACGCCGAACGGCCTCAGCACATGGGGGGACGGCCGTACGATCATTCTGGGCACCGACGGTTATATCGAATTGTGCAAATACGTGGATATAGCCAGAGAAAAGGGCGGTGGGCACGTGTACCTTGTTAATCATGATGGCGAGTATCATTTCGACGTAAAAGGGATGATCGGATATCCATATTTCGGGGAACTGATTATGGACTGCCTCAACCGCACGGAGATCGCAATGACGCAGGAGCACGCCTTTAAAGCGGCTGAGCTTTGCTTGACGGCACAGCGAGATGCCAAATTGATTGAAGGCGTAGGCCATAACGAGATCCAATAATACATCCGTACACAGGAGACCAACTTGTGGTTTGCTCGGAGGAGTAAATGGGTCACAGTGACACCAAGCGGTCTTACCTTCCTCGTGGAAATAGTGGAAGCTTAAAATGTCAGGGACGTAGTCTCCGCCAACAGGCTCGCCATCGAGAAGGAGTGGCAAGAAACTCAGCATCTCATCTTGGTTGTGAACGGAACATTGACATTTTATTTGGAGGAATTGGCGATGAGAATGGTGTTCAGATGGTTTGGTGAAGGCAATGATACGGTAACCCTCGGCCAAATCAGACAAATTCCCGGCGTGGAAGGCATTGTCTGGGCGCTTCATGACATCCCCGCAGGGGAAGAGTGGCCGCTCGAAAGAATGCTGGAGATCAAAAAGCAGGCTGACGAATACGACTTTCATATTGAGGTTGTAGAAAGCGTTAACGTACATGAGGATATCAAGCTGGGCCTGCCCACTAGGGACAAATATATCGACAACTATAAAAAAACGATCGAGAGGCTGGCAAAGGTCGGCGTGAAGGTGATTTGCTATAACTTTATGCCAGTTTTCGACTGGATCCGGACGAATCTATTAGAACCTTTGGAGGACAATTCCACTGCGCTCTTTTACGAAAAGGCCAAGATTGACAGCATGAATAATCCGGCGGAGCTAATCCGCGTTATCAACGAGAATCCGGACTTCACGATGCCGGGATGGGAACCGGAGAGAATGAACAGTCTGCCAGCGCTGTTCGAGGCGTACAAGAACGTTGGGGAAGAGGACTTGTGGAACAACCTCAAATACTTTTTGGAGCAGATCATACCGGTTTGCGAGATCAACAACATCAAAATGGCGATTCATCCGGACGATCCGCCGTGGTCTCTTTTCGGGCTGCCAAGAATCATTACGAACCGGAACAATATCCGCAAGCTGTTGAAATTGGTAGATAGCCCTTATAACGGCATCACGTTGTGCAGCGGTTCACTTGGCGTAAATCCGGATAACCATGTAGCGAACATGGTGAGGGAATTTGCAGACCGCATTCCGTTCGCACATATCCGAAATGTGAGGCTATACGACAACGGAAATTTCATTGAAACCTCTCACCGATCCAAGGACGGTACGTTCGACATCTGCGATATTGTCACGGCTTTTCATGAGAAGGGATTTACGGGCTATGCCAGGCCGGACCACGGAAGACATATTTGGAACGAGCAGTGCCGTCCTGGATACGGGCTGTATGACCGGGCCCTCGGCATTATGTATTTGTGGGGAATTTGGGACACGCTCGAAAGAACAAAAAGGAGGGCGGCAGCTTGCTTGCAATCAACGACAATTTGAATGGTAAGGTAGCGGTAATTACGGGAGGAAGCGGCGTTCTTTGTTCCGCTATGGCGCGGGAGCTTGGTCGGCATGGAGTGAAGGTGGCCGTATTAAACCGCACGGTGGAAAAAGGAGAGCAGGTTGCGGCAGACATCAGAGAAGCCGGTGGGAAAGCGATAGCTGTTGCCTGTAATGTGCTGGATGCGGAAAGCGTAAAGGCGTCGGAAGAAACGGTGACGCGCCAGTTGGGCGTGTGCGACATTCTCATCAACGGGGCGGGAGGCAACCATCCTAAGGGCAGCACAACGAATGAAACCCTGAAGCCGGAGGATCTGGTAAATAAAGAGATCACGACTTTTTTCGATCTGACTGAGGAAGGCTTCAGCTATGTATTCAACTTGAATTTCCTCGGAACGCTCATCCCGGCACAGATTTTTGCCAAAAATATGATCAATCGCCAAGGTGCGGTCATTATCAATATTTCTTCGATGAGCGCTCCAAGCCCGATGACGAAGGTTCCAGCGTACAGTGCGGCGAAGGCGGCGATTGAAAATTTCACGCAGTGGCTGGCCGTTCATATGGCGGATGTGGGCATCAGGGTCAATGCGATCGCCCCAGGCTTTTTCTTGACGGAACAAAACAGAAGGCTTCTTTCGAACGAAGACGGCTCTTTAACCACCCGATCTCATAAAATCATAACCCATACACCAATGAAAAGATTCGGAAAGCCTGAAGATCTTCTGGGCACGTTGTTGTGGCTTGCGGACGATAATATGTCCGGTTTTGTAACCGGTATCACGGTGCCAGTAGACGGCGGGTTTATGGCCTACTCGGGAGTATAGCAGAAAAGTGGTCTCCGATTGGGATACTTCTTCCATACCTATGCTCTGGGCAAGTTGAGAAACCAGCAAAATGGAGGTTGTAGTTTATGCAAGCAATGAATAGTAGTGTTGCTTCAGGTAAAAAGGATAGCGTTGGAGAGCCGCTGCAAAAAAAGAAAGGATTGTTTTCCTATATAAAAAGAGACCTTATCCTTTATCTGATGTTGATTATCCCTGTTGCCTATTTATTGATATTTAAATATGCACCCATGTATGGCATACAGATTGCTTTCAAGGACTATAACATTTTCCAGGGTATCAACATGAGTCCGTGGAATCATTTTGCAACATTCGAAAAGATTTTTTCATCGAAACAATTCTATCAGGTGGTTAGAAACACTTTGGTGCTAAACGGTTTGGATTTGATTGTGGGATTTCCAGCGCCGATCATTTTGGCTATCTTAATCAATGAACTGGTATGGAATAAGTATAAAAGGGTAAGCCAGACCATCTTGTATCTGCCGCATTTCCTCTCCTGGGTCATTATCGGCGGAATCGTTGCCCAGTTGTTTTCTCCCACAGGAATGTTGAACTCCTTGATTGGCCATATGGGAGGTCATACACTACCGTTCCTCACGGACAAATATGCATGGGTTGGAACTTATGTTTTAGTCGGAGTCTGGCAGAACGCAGGATGGGGTACCATTTTGTATCTGGCTGCGATGACAGGAATCGACAATCAGTTGTATGAAGCTGCTGAAGCAGATGGTGCAGGGAGGCTCAGGAAAATATGGCATATTACGTTGCCGGGTATCCGACCGACCATTGTGATCCTCCTGATCCTGCAGCTCGGTAATATTATGGCTATTAACTTCGACCGTCCCTTCAACATCCAAAACAACCTTGTTATGGACTTCGGTGATGTGATTAGCACCTATGTTTATCGTATCGGCATTCAATCCGCGAACTTTTCGGTAGGTACGGCAGTCGGTTTGTTCCAGTCTGTTATTAGCTTGGTATTCTTGTTAACTGCCAATTTTATTAGCCGCAAGCTAGGCGAAAATGGAATATGGTAAGGAGATGCTGATCATGTTATATAAACTAAAAAATAGAACGGCTGACTTTACAATTGCATTCATTATTTTAATTGCGGTTTTCGTATGCCTGGTTCCTTTTCTCTATATTCTTTCGGAGTCATTCAGCTCCAATAGGGCCATTGTATCCCAAGCCGTTACCATTTATCCCATAGACTTCAATATCGCAGCCTATAAAGTTGTCTTTGCGGATGCCGGCATGTTGTACTCCTTGTTCTATTCGGTGATCCTGACGGTTGGATTTGTGCTCCTTGCACTGACCACTACCATTTTGGCGGCTTACCCACTGACGAAAAAAAGACTCAAGGGCAGAAATGTATTATTGCTAATGATGCTGTTTACCATGTATTTCAGCGGCGGTTTGATTCCGGACTATCTGAATGTAAAGAATCTGCACTTATTGGACACCCCATGGGCGCTGGTTCTTCCGGGTTTGATGAACGTGTATTACATGATTATTATGAAATCGTTCTTTCAGAGCTTGCCTGAAAGCCTGGAGGAGGCCGCACACCTGGACGGATGCAACGACCTGCAGATTCTGCTTAAAATTGTGTTACCGCTTTCAAAGCCGGCACTTGCCACAATGGGTTTGCTATATGCCGTATTCCGGTGGAATTATTTTCAGGATGCTCTTTTCTACATTACAGATCAGAAGTATTATACGATCCAGCTTAAGCTATACAACGTTATCAATATTTCACAGCAATTCGTTGGCGAAAACGCCAATGTAAATCTCCCGTCGGAAGCATTGAAAGCGGCAGCCATTATATTCGGCACGATCCCGATTCTTCTGGTGTATCCATGGCTCCAGAAATACTTTGTATCCGGCATTATGATTGGTGCTGTTAAAGGTTGATATAGGTGCGTGAAATGGATTCTTTCATCTATTTCACACATTTATATAAATAATATTTTCCAAAAGGAGAGGTCTCTATGAAGGTAAAGGCACGATTTATCTCTGTTGTGTTGGCGACGGTTATGATGGTGTCGACATTTGCCGCCTGTTCGTCAAGCGGCACACAAACGTCAAGCGACTCAAAAACGCCAAGCGGCTCAAAATCGTCAAGCACGCAAAGTACAGCAAGCGGCAGTACTCCAAAAGAACATCGAACATTGACTGTCGAGGTGTTTGACAGAGGCAAACCGGGACAACCGGATTTGAACAATAACTACTGGACAAGGTATATCAACGATAATTTCGGCAAGCAGTATAATGCCACTGTAAAGTTCGTTACTGTACCCAGGTCCCAGGAAGTAGACAAGTTGAACGTATTGATGGCAGCCGGCCAGGCGCCTGACATTGTCTACACTTACAACACAGGTGTTGTTTACAATTTTGTGCAGCAGGGTGGTTTGGCAGAGCTTGATTCAGTTCTCAAGCAATACGGATCCGCTCTCACAAATTATCTTGGCGATGATGTATTAAAGTACGGTAAATTTGATGGCAAGCAGTATGCCGTGCCTGGAAAGAGGACGGTTCTCGCAGGTTCCAATACTTTTATCCGTAAAGACTGGCTCGATAAACTGGGTCTTCCGGTCCCTACTACACCGGAACAGTTCTATAACACCATGGTTGCATTTAAGGAAAAGAACCCTGGGAATGTTAACGGGGTAATTCCTTATGGATATAACGTGAGTACGTCAAATCCCGGGTTGGGCTATATTCCGGAAGCCTTTAAACCATCCAAGCTTACGGAAGAACAGTTTGCTACCCTTCAGCCGCGAATGATCTGGGAGTCAAACTGGAATTTGATAGGATTTGAGGATGCCGTTAAATATATGAACAGGATGTATAATGAAGGATTAATTAGCCCGAATTTCGCGGTTGACAAGGATGGAAAACTGTTGGACGCGGATATTTCCAACGGAAAAGTCGGCGCCTTCCAAACGAACTGGGATGGTCCGTACCGAACATCTCCCGGCACCTACAACAACCTGAAAAAGAACGTCCCTGGCGCTGAACTGATCCCGGTCGATCCATGGCAGAATGATGCGGGCAAACATCCCAAGAACGGGTACAGCCCAAATGGTATGTATATATTTATTCCTAAAACTAGTAAGAATGTTGACCTTGCCATCGAGTATCTGAACTGGATGGTTGACCCCAAAAATACCCTCTTCCTCCAGAACGGTAAGGAAGGCGTGGACTACACCATGGTGAATGGGGTTCCGGTTCAGACGGGAACGACGACAAAAGGCGATAAGATGATGACGGTTGCGAACAACCTCGATTATGATATCCTTTCGAACGGGATCGAACTTGGTGATCCGCAGAAGGATACTGCAGCCATTTCTGCGGGATATCCCGGTTATGAAAAGGATGCAGAGAATGCTCTAAAAGTATCTATGGACGGTTACTATCATACCTACTTCTATTCAATTCCAAATTCAGCCGATGCAAAATACGGCGCAGATCTTAGGAATCTTTCCGCACAAATGCTTGCAAAATTAATTGCTGCTAAGCCGGCTGATGTGGACACCCTATACAAATCATTGCTCCAACAGTACATGGATCAGGGTGGAAAGGCAGTTCAAGACGAGTATATAAAGAATTACAAGACTCAGAATGGCAAATAATTAGTTAATTAATAGTCTAGAATATGCTTCATTATGAAGCGGTCAGACTGTCGACATCATGTCGGCAGTCTATTTTTGTCTGTTATCATCAATAAATCACCGCGTTAATATGATTTAATCGAGATAAATTAGGCGGTAAGTTTCTTTTGTTTCCTTGGATGAGCTCGTACCTATTTGAACCACTTTTTGATCTTCCCTCGTTCCTCTTGTTGTATGTGATCGTGCAAAAATAGCGGGGGACTAGCCGCCCGCCGCATTTGGCAAATGTGTTTTAGTGAGGGAGGAACATTCTGAATCGTGCTTTGACAAAGGCACTGCAGAGGGTTGGGGTAAAAAACGTGGGGCAAACCTGAGATAGGCGCTGCTTTCTCGGATTTTGCTTTTGATACGAATCCTGATACGAATGATACGATGTTCATGAATGGCTCTAAAAATCTGTTGTTGAATATCAGCAAACAGAAGTTTTTTTTCGTCAAGAAATTGCGTGTTTAGACAAATTAATCTATGCCAGTCTCCCGGATGAAACTCCATCATGTATCCCAGAATGACAATCCAAACTTTCCTTCCGATCAGGTTTTGATTTGTTAGCTTGCTTATCAGTACTGCTTAGATCACACTAAACAACCTTTTCCACATTAAAGATACTCCTTGATGTTTGCGGAGATCAAAGATATTGGGGAATTAAAATGAATCACGAACCAACATTCACTTCATGTTCATGAAAATATGGTTTTCCGGATGAACTGGATGAAATTCGAATAAGAGCAAGGCTTGTACCCAAAATGAACAATGAGGAAATGATAGTGGTGCTTCTTAACGGAAGCAGATCGCCCGAGAAGCCAATCAGAAAACAATTATGATTTGAAATCTGCCTTGAAGCGTCCCGAAGACACTGGATATGCGTCCCATGATGTCAATAGGGACATTGTTCTGATAAAGGTCATGAACCCCTAGGACTCCTTGCAGTTTTGTCGAACTCTGTTACATTATTAATAGGAGATCCGCTCTAGGAGGAATTAGAATGACATTGAAGCTGGAAAGCGAACGTGTTTCGAAGGGACTCGTTCGCGATTATGTGTACGAAACGCTAAAAAAGAATATCATGGAACTGAGCCTTGCGCCCGGTCGCTTCATTCTGGAGAAAGAAGTCATGGATATGCTCAAGGTCAGTCGAGCGCCGATCCGGGAAGCGTTCATGAAGCTCTCGCAGGAGGACTTGATCGAAACGATTCCGCAGAAAGGCTCGTTCGTCACGTTGATCGATCTCGAGCTTGTCGAGGAATCGAGATTCGTGCGCGAGACGTTGGAGCGTACCATTGTAAAACAAGCTTGCTCCATGATGAACGCGGAGCAAGTTCTGCAGCTGCAGAACCTGATTTCCCTCCAAGAACTGTGCGTCAATCAGAAAAACTACGAGCGCTTGTTCGAATTGGACGAGGCTTTTCATAAAATGATCATCGTCGGCTGCAAGAAGGTTCGAAGCTGGGAGCTGCAGCAGCAGCTCAACACCCATTACAGCCGTATTCGCTTCTTGCGTCTGGCGGACAACTTCGATTGGATGGATATCCTTGAAGACCACCAAGCCATCGTTCGAGCCATTCGGGAGAAAAATCCCGACGCGGCGGAACAAGCCATGTACGAGCATCTTGTCCGCGTAAGATTCGAGATGGATGAACTTCTTCAGAAATACCCGAATTACTTCAAAAGAGACTGATCTTTCGCAATCCAGCTTTTCGCCAACGGTCCATTTGCATCTTACCGTTCGCGTGAACCGTAAGTCAACGAGGGAGGAGTCATAGCATGGCCAGACGGAATACTCTAAACGACAACAAAGGTTTGATAAGGGATTACGTGCATGATACGTTGCTGCAGTATATTATGGAATTGAGCTGGGAACCAGGCCGCTACGTCTCCGAGAAAGAAGTCGTAGAGTTGCTTCGGGTCAGCAGAAGTCCCGTTCGCGAAGCGTTCATCCGGCTGGCGCAGGAGGGTTTGATCGAGACGGTTCCTCAGAAGGGCTCTTTCGTCTCCTTAATTGATTTGGCGCAGGTGGAGGAATCGCGTTTCATAAGGGAAACGCTGGAGTGTGCAATTATCCGGTTGGCGTGTGAACGACTGAGCAAAGAGCATTTATTGAACCTGAATAATTTGATTGCTCTTCAAGAATTAAGCGCATCCGAACATAATTACGAACGACTGTTTGAATTGGATGAGGAATTTCATCGCACGATCGTGGTAGGCTGCGGCAAGAAGAAAACTTGGGAATTGATTCAGCAGCTCTTCTTCCACTACAATCGGCTTCGACTTCTGCGTCTTGCGTCCAGTACGGATTGGGACAATATTCTTTCCCAACATAGAAGCATTGTGCAGGCCATGCAGGAACGCGATCCGGATAAGGCGGAACAGGTCATGAGAAACCACTTGAACCGGGTGTTGTTCGAGACCGAGGAATTGAAAAGCAAATACCCCAGTTATTTTAAATAGCTGTCTGACAGGAGTTTGAGTCGATAAAATCCGCTTGCAAGGCGGGTTTTTCCTTATAAACGGATGGAGAAATTCTACACGTTGGAAGATTGCAGCTTGGCATCAAACCTGTTGGCCATGCATTGAACGGTTAAGCCCAATGGTTTATAATGTCATATAGTATCATACTAGTCATACCAGTATATATGGATTCGAAATGGGAAGGTGTCGGAATGAAAATTACGGATATCAAAGCCACTACGGTAAGCGTCCCTCTGGAAGCGCCTCTTCGCCATAGCAACGGCACGCACTGGGGCCGCTTCGTGCGGACGGTCATCGAAGTGGAGACGGATGAGGGCATTACCGGATTCGGCGAAATGGGAGGCGGCGGAGAAAGCGCGGAGATAGGAATTCGGGGGTTGAAGCCCTACCTGATCGGACACGACCCGCTGGAGATGGAATCGCTTCGCTTCAAAATTTGCAATCCAACGGCAAGTCTGTACAATAACCGCACACAGCTCATGGCCAGCATCGAATTTGCCTGCTACGACATTGCCGGCAAGAAGCTGGGCATCCCCGCCTATCAACTGCTCGGCGGCAAGATCCGCGACGAGGTTCGATTCGCCAGCTATTTGTTCTATCGTTATCCCAATCAGGAATCGGGCGAGGGCGAGGTACGCACGATCGAGCAGCTGATCGCCCACACGCGTGAGCTCAAGGACCGTTACGGATTTACCACACACAAGCTCAAGGGTGGCGTGTTTCCGCCGGATTACGAACTGGCATGCTATTTGGCGCTTGCCGAGGCTTTCCCGGAAGACCGCTTCCGGTTCGATCCGAACGCCATATTCAGCGTGGAGGACAGCATCTCCTTCGCCAAGGCGATCCGGCACGTCAAGAACGATTATCTTGAGGATCCGACTTGGGGCCTGCATGGCATGCGCCGCGTGCGGGAGAAAATTAACATTCCGCTCGCCACCAACACGGTGGTCGTCAATTTCGAACAATTGGCCGCGAACATTCGCGATCCCGCCGTCGATGTAATCCTGCTGGATACGACCTTCTGGGGCGGCATGAACGCCTGCCGCAAAGCGGCAATCGTCTGCGAGACGTTCCAGCACAGCGTCGCCGTGCATTCTTCGGGAGAGCTGGGCATCCAGTTGGCCACCATGCTGCATCTGGGCGCCACGATCCCGAACATGCCGTTCGCCATCGACGCCCATTATCATCAGCTGACCGACGACATTCTCGTGGGCGGCAAGATCCCTTACCGAAACGGAGCGATGGCGGTGCCGCAAGGGCCGGGACTCGGAGTCGAAGTCGACCGCGACAAGCTGAAGCACTACGCAGAAGAGTACGTCCGGTTTGGAGGCTATGCTTATGATCGCGATCCCATGAGACCGGACTGGTATCCGCTGCTACCGAACGATCGCTGGGCAGATCCGAATCAAGCTTGAGAGGTCTAGAAGCGGGAGAACTGGCATGTCCAAGAAGAACGTGATGCAAGAGAACAAAAAGCTGATAAGGGATTATGTTCACGACACGCTTCAGAAATTCATCATGGAGCTGAAGTGGGAACCCGGCCGCTACATATCCGAGAAGGAAGTCGGGGAACTTCTGCAGGTTAGCCGCAGTCCGATCCGGGAAGCGTTCGTTCTGTTGGCTCAGCAAGGATTAATCGAGACCGTTCCCCAGAAGGGCTCGTTCGTCCCGCTCATCGATCTGGAGCGGGTGGAGGAGGCGCGATTCGTGCGTGAGACGCTTGAGTGCGCGATCGTGCGAATCGCCTGCGAGAAGCTGAGCAAGGAGCAAGTGTTGCACTTGCACAACCTCATCGCCCTTCAGGAACTCAGTGTCAGCGAACACAACGACGAGAGGCTGTTCGAGCTGGACGAGGAGTTTCACCGCGTGATCGTGGTCGGATGCGGGAAGCATCAGACGTGGGCGCTGATTCAGCAGCTTTTCGTTCATTACAATCGCCTGCGTCTCTTGAGTCTGGTCTTCAGCAAGGATTGGGAGATTGTCGTCGCCCAGCATCGCGGCATCGTACAGGCCGTGAGCGAACGGCAGCCAGACTTGGCGGAGAGGCTCATGCGCGAGAATCTCGGCAAGATTAAGGTGGAAACCGAGGAATTAAGGCTCCGCTATCCGGGTTATTTCAAATAGAGAGGGCGGCCGAACTCAAGGAGCTGTACGCCTGCGAGGTGCTTACCGAGGCTTGCGACGTCAGCAAGAAGCTCCAAGTCGGGGCTCTCGTCGCAGAATTTGGCGGTGGAATGGGCGGAGCACGGAATTCAGGTCAATGCGATCAGTCCCGGTTTTATCCGCACGGAAATCGTGCAGGATCTGATCGACAAGGGCATTCATAAACCGCAGCGGATGATCGCCCGCATTCCCGCAGGCAGGCTTGGCGAGGTCGAGGATTTGGTCGGTCCGGCCGTCTTTCTGGCTTCAGCCGATTCCGATTACGTTACGGGAACGGTGTTGAAGGTTGACGGAGGCTGGTTGGCGAACGGATACGTTTAATTCATTGGGAGGGAAAGATCGATATGAAAAAAATTGCGATTATCGGTGCAGGGAATATAAGCCGTGCCCACATTGACGCCTATCTGAAATTTCCGGAGCGTTGTCAAATTGTCGCTATTGTCGATATCTATCCGGAAAAAGCGCAAGCCAGAATTGACGAATATAACTTGCAAGCCAAGGCCGTAAAGGATTATAAGGAGATTCTCGATGCCGACATCGACCTGGTTTCCGTATGTACACCGCCTTATACGCATGCCCCGGTTACTGTAGACTTTCTTGGAGCGGGCAAGCATGTGCTCGTCGAAAAACCGATGGCTTCATCCTTGGGGGAATGCGACGAGATGAACGCAGCGGCATTGGAAAGCGGCAAAATTCTTTCCGTGGTTGCCCAAAACCGCTTCAAAACGCCGATGATGAAATTGAAATCGGTCGTAGACAGCGGATTGATGGGGGATGTGCTGCATGCCCAGGTCGATTCCTTCTGGTGACGGGGACACTGCTATTACGACTTATGGTGGCGCGGAACCTGGGAAAAAGAAGGCGGAGGCTGCACGCTCAATCATGCCGTTCATCATATCGATGCGTTCTTGTGGATGATGGGCAAACCGGAAGAGGTACTTGCGGTGATGAGCAACACGGCGCATGACAACGCCGAGGTCGAGGATCTCTCGATTGCGCTGCTGCGTTATCCGAAAGGAGCCTTGGCGCAGATTACCAGCTCGGTGGTGCATCATGGAGAAGAGCAGCAGCTGATCTTTCAGGGCAGAAATGCCCGCGTTTCCGTACCTTGGAAGCTGAAGGCTTCAAAATCGAAATCGAACGGTTTTCCCGATCCCGATCCGCAATTGGAGGACAAGATTCAATCGTTTTATGATACTTTGCCGGAGGTGAAATACGACGGCCACGCCGGACAAATCGACGATGTGCTTGACGCCATCGAGAGCGCGGGAAAGGTGCTGATTGACGGCACTAGCGGAAGAAATACGCTGGAGCTGATCACGGCCATCTACAAATCGGCCAGCCTGGGCCAATCCGTCCGATTGCCGCTCAGTCAAGACGATCCGTTCTATACAAGAGAAGGCACACAGGCAAACGCCATTCATTTTTACGAGAAATCCAAAGCGGTGGAGAACTTCCAAGACCTACATATTACTACCGGCAGCGATTTGAAGAACTAAAAATGATTTTATTTATTCGGGTGGAAACACCTCAAAGCGAGGGGATTTTTGCCCGATTTTTTTACCACATGAGAAGCCTCTCCGCTCGTGGGATTGGGCGGAAGCCAAGCAGCGGCTCCGATGGGTCTGGTCATAGCGGCTTGCGATCTTGGCGCCGCAGCTTGCTATTATGGGCTAGTCGTACGCAAAGGCCGAAGCGGATCGGTGCGATCTGCAGAATAAATTTATTATGAAAGCAATAATCGAAACCCCGGAGTTGACCTGCGCTCCGGGGTCTTTGCCGTTAAAGCTATAATTTTTAAAGAATCTTCTATGGTTTGTTTATTCATTAAGCCTTCGCCAGGGGCTATGCTAATAGAAACCAGATATAAAAAAGAAGCGGAGGAAGATGGGATGAACGCCAGCCAAGGTGCTTTTGTTACCGGAAATTACCGCAATCTGTTTGTAGAATACGGTTTTTCCCAAGACGAGATTGCGGCCAAGCTTGAGGATGCATGGAACAAACTGTTCGAGGGCGATGAAGACACACGGATTTATTATCCGGCAGGCGACGATATGGGTTATATGCTGGACACCGGGAATCTTGATGTGCGGACGGAGGGGATGTCCTACGGCATGATGATGGCGGTTCAATTGGACAAAAAAGACGTTTTCGACCGTTTATGGAAATGGACGATGACCTTCATGTCCATGACCGAAGGAGAGAATGCCGGATATTTTGCCTGGTCCTGCAATCCCGACGGCACACACCGCTCCGACGGGCCGGCGCCGGATGGCGAGGAATTCTTCGCCATGGCTTTGTTCTTCGCTTCCCATCGCTGGGGAGACGGGCCGATTCCGTTCAATTACAGCGTTCAGGCGCGTAGTATACTGAGCACCTGCCTGCATAAAGGAGAAGACGGTATCGGTTATCCGATGTGGGATCCGCATAATAAGCTGATCAAATTTATACCTAGTTGTGAATATTCCGATCCATCCTATCATTTGCCCCATTTCTACGAGTTGTTCGCACTGTGGGCCGATCTTCGGGACCGTGCATTTTGGAAGGAGGCGGCGGCTGCCAGCAGACAATATTTGAAAATTTCCTGCCATCCCGTTACGGGACTAGCGCCGGAATATGCCTATTATGACGGTACGCCGAACAACGAAAAAGGGTACGGCCGATTCTTCAGCGATTCTTACCGCGTCGCGGCCAATATCGGCTTGGATTACGAATGGTTCAGGGTGGACCCGTGGCAGCGCGGGGAAGCGGAGCGGATTCAGGCATTCTTTGCCGGCAAAGAACCGTCCGATTACCGCAGATATACGATTGAAGGGGAAGCGCTCGAGGAAAAGTCGCTTCATCCGGTAGGATTGCTTGCAACCCTCGCACAAGCTTCTCTTGCAGCAGAAGGCCCCCATGCCCGCGAGGCGGTGGAACGGTTCTGGCACACTCCGCTGCGTACCGGGGAAAGAAGATATTACGACAATTGTCTATACCTGTTTGCCCTTCTCGCTTTAAGCGGAAATTTCCGCATTTGGCTGCCGCAGCAACACCTTTAATCCGCAAAGTAAAATGTTAACATTATCGGGTGTTTCGTCGGACATCATGGAGATATAATTTCCATTAAGATACATAAAAGACATAAACCAATAATATTAAAAGCGTATTCAATTAAAAAGGAGGTTTGTTGCATGCGTTCAAAGGCAATCAGGATTTTTGCAGCCGCGATGCTGACCATCGGTCTGCTGCTGCCATCGGCAGCCGCCCCTGTACGGGCTGTTGCAGGGAATGACCCTGCCGTTTTGTTCACTCACGATTTTGAGAACGGCAGCCTCGACGGATGGGTGCCAAGAGGCTCGGGAGTAAAGCTGACCCCGGCCTATTCCGGATCTTACAGCCTTAAAACGAGCCATCGCACGGCGAACTGGCAAGGCCCGAGTCTGGATGTCAAAAGCCTGTTCAAGAAAGGGGCTCTCTATGAGGTTTCCGCATATGTCAAGCTGGCGCAAACCCCTGCAACGGCCAGCACGATCAAAATCACCGTGGAGAACACCCCCGCCGGCGGAAAGACGGGGTGGACCACCGTGGCCCAACAGCCAGTAGCCGGCACCGATTGGACACAACTGAAGGGTCAATATTCATACACCCAAGACATGGATAATCTCACACTTTATGTGGAAAGTTCCGACCCCAACGAAGATTTTTACATTGACCATGTAATCGTCTCGGTCCTTTCATCTTCCCCGGCCGAGAAAACGATTCAACAGGATATTCCGTCCGTTTATAAAGCCTATGCAGGCGATTTCTCCATCGGCGCGGCCGTTGAACCGAACCAACTGGAAGGCGAACACGCTGCGCTTTTGAAAAAGCATTTCAACAGCATTGTGGCCGAGAATGCGATGAAGCCGGCAAGCATTCAACCGACGGAAGGCTACTTCAATTGGGGGTCGGCCGATCAGATCGCAGAATTCGCCAAAGCAAACCATATGTCGATGCGCGGCCACACGCTCGTTTGGCACAACCAGGTGCCGGATTGGTTTTTTCTTGACAAGAACGGCAAGCCGATGACGCCAACCAAAGAAAACAAGCAGCTTTTGCTGAAAAGGCTCGAGGATCATATCCGTGCCGTTGTTGGCCGTTACAAGGATGTGGTGGACAGCTGGGATGTAGTCAACGAGGTGATTGATGCAAGCCAACCGGACGGCATGAGACACAGCAAATGGTACGAAATTGCGGGCACCGATTACATCGACAAAGCGTTCGAATCCGCACATCAGGCGGCGCCTGATGCCAAGCTTTTCATCAATGATTACAACACCGTATCCGATCCGAAAAAACGCCGGCTGCTTTATGATTTTGTGCGAAAAGAATTGGCCAAAGGCGTTCCGATATCCGGCGTCGGCCATCAAATGCATATCAATATCGCCTCCCCTTCCGGGCAAGCGTTGAAGGACACGATTCGGCTGTTTGCCGGATTGGGCCTGGATAATCAAATTACGGAAATGGACATGAGTGTTTACACCAACAGTACGGACAAATACCAAAAGGTACCGGAGAATGTTCTCGTTCAGCAAGGCTATCGCTACAAGGAAATTTTCGATGCTTTGAAAAGCGTGAAGAACGATGTGAGCCGGGTCATGTTTTGGGGGATCGCCGACGATCATACTTGGCTGAAAAATCGCTCCACTCCCCGTCTGGACGAACCGCTCTTGTTTGACGAGAATCTGCAGGCCAAGTACGCCTATTGGGGGATTGTCGATCCTTCCAAGCTGCCGGCCAGAATCCAGAACGTGGACGCCGGCAAAGGAACGCCGCGGATCGACGGCACTGCCGACTTCTTCTACGATGGAACGCAGACGGTTTCAATGCGTGCAGCTCAAGGTGAATTCTCGGTCAATGTGAGGACGCTGTGGGATGACCAATATCTTTATGTTCTGGCAAATGTAAAGGATCCAAGCAGAGACAGCGGCGATCGGCTTGACGTGTTTATCGACGGGAATAACGACAAAACCAAGAGCTACGAGAGCGATGACGCCCATTATCGCTTCAATATGGAGGGCAAACCCCCGCACGGCCCCAAATATAAAATACGTAAAACCGCCGGAGGCTCCCGTCTTGAAACGGCGATTCCTTGGCAGGCGAAGCCCGCTGCCGGCAAGCAGATCGGCTTTGACGTTCGGGCAACCGACGGCAAAAGCGGACAGGTGATTTCCTGGAACGATACGACCGGCAGTCAGGATGCCGATACTTCCAAATTCGGCACATTTACGCTGCAAGGTCAAGTTCTGTTGGATAAAGTGACGATGGGCACCCCGGTGATCGACGGCAAGGAAGACGCCGCTTGGAGCCAAGCCGATCAATTCTCGACCCACAGGTGGGTGCAGGGAACAAGCGGAGCAACCGGCAGTGTCAAGCTGCTTTGGGACAGCGGTCATCTATATGTATTTGCCAAAATAAGGGACGCTCAGTTGAGCAAAGCTTCCAAAAATCCTTGGGAGCAGGATTCCGTGGAATTTTTCGTCGATCAAAATCATCATCAAACCGGCTATTACGAAGCGGATGACGGTCAATACAGAGTCAACTTTGAAAATAAACAAAGCTATGGGGGCTCCGCGGCGGCGGATAAATTCCAAACTGCCGTGAAGCGGGTCGCCGGCGGGTACGAGGTGGAAGCGGCGATCCGCTTGGATGCGGTCGATCCCATGCCAGGCTCCTTGATCGGCTTCGATTTTCAGATCAACGACGATCAAAACGGTGACGGAAAAAGAGACAGCGTGGCAATTTGGAGCGATCCGTCAGGGTTGTCTTACATGAACACCTCCAAATATGGCACATTGAAGCTGATCAGCGGCTGGCCGAAAAAATCCATGGAAAAATAAATGCGGAAATCGTTCAGCATGTGATAGTCTAAAAATGACTTTCTCTTCATTCCGAGGGATATAGGTTCACTGCCTATATCCCTTTGTTTCTTAAGTTTTTAAAGTGGATTATTAAATTTCAAGGGTTCACAAATTTTTAAATTGCAGTAATCTTATAGTGAATGAGTTTACCTGCTTGTTTTTTCGAATAATTTGAAAGCGATTACATAAGCGTGACTTTCATTTTTCAAATAGATGCTGAAAGCATATAATGTAAGCAGATAACGGATTTCTGCTGCCGAAAGGGGAAAACCGATGAACAAGGTTGTTCTGGTTGATGATGAAATTTATGCGCGGCAAGGCTTAAAGAAGCTCATCGATTGGGAGCAATACGGTTTCAAGGTTTGCGAGGAAGCGGAAAACGGGGAGGAAGCGCTGCGCGTCATCCAAAGCACCAATCCCGATCTGATCGTGACCGATATCCGCATGCCGGTGCTGGATGGATTGGAGCTGATCCGTTCGGTCAGGGAAAGCGGCAACAAGTATGCAAAATTTATCATCATCAGCGGTTACAACGATTTCAAGTATGCGCAGCAAGCGATTAAATTCGGGGTGCAGGATTTCATTCTGAAGCCGATCGACGAGGAGGAATTGAAATCGGCCTTAAACAATTTGAGTGCCGATTTCGATCGGGTAAAGCTGCAGTCCAGTCAAGAGAAGCTGCTGGCCGGCACGGTCCTGGAACAAGTGTTGAAGGGGAAGTACGATGAAAACAGTGCCTTGGAAAAAGCCGATATTCTGGGTCTTCCGCAGACGGATGATTTCTACTATTTGATTGTGGAAGTAAATGGTATCCAGCCGTTTACCGGCAGCGGGGAAAATACCGAAGCGATCCAGTCCGTCAAAGACACGGTGAATAAAGTCCTGCTCGAGCTTAGCGGACATTCGCCGCAGCTTCACATGTTCGAGCAGCAGGCGGGGATCTACGGGTTCCTGCTGAGTTCGGTGCATCTTCACGCCGTGCACGGTGAGCTTGAAGCCTTCGCGCAAAGCGTGATCCGGTTAATCGAACGCGAACTGGATAAAGAGATCCTGATTTACACCGGGGCGCCGGCAAGGCGGATTGGGGATCTTAAAAACGCATTTTCCTCCGCCAATGCGGCCAGAATGTACAAGTATGCTTTTCCTCGGGAAAAATTGTTCTTTTATGAGAAAATGAAAGGCAGCGCACTAAACTATCTCGAAATCGACCAGCAGCAGTATGCAGAGCTTCTCGAATGCATGGAAGAGCATGATTCCGAAGCGATCCGCCAAGCGATTGAATGCATTTTTGCACAATTTCAGACGAAATGCTATGCGCCCGAGGCGGTAAGGAATTCACTAAACCGTTGTGTATTCGGCGCTATTCACACAATCAAGACGATGAAGGGAAACGAAAAGCGGCTGAAATCCCTGGATGCGGTGCTGCAGTGGCCGCTTTATCCGCTCACGCTTGAACAGCTGAAGGCGCTTTTCAGCGACTTTATTTTGCAAAGCTCGCAGATGATCGTCAGGCTTCGCAAAGAAAATGCCAAGGGCGATATTGCCAAAATCAAAGCTTACATAGAAGTTCACTTTAGCGAAAATATCAATCTGAAAAGCATTGCCGGCAAATTTTTCATCAATCCGGTCTATCTGGGTCAGCTGTTCAAGAAAACGTACGGTATGTATTTTAATGACTTTTTACTGCAGATCCGCATTCAAAAAGCCAAGGAATTGCTGCGCCAAACCGAGCTGCGCATTTATGAAATTGCGGAGAGCGTCGGCTTCAGCAATGCCGATTATTTCGTCATCCAATTTGAAAAGGTGGAGAACAAAACGCCGACGGAATACAGAAATGCGCTGCTGACCAAATAACCCTGGTGGTGCTTCCATGAAAATAAGCCTGAATAATGTGAGACTTAGGGGCAAGATGCTGATTTTGTATTTTTTGTCGGTGCTGCTTCCAATCGTGATGACCAATCTGATCTTCTACCAGGTTACGACCCACAATGTCAAAAAGCAGAAAATCCGTGACATTTCTTTGGCGATGGAGCAAATCAGAAACGATTTTCTTTCGCAGATCAATGTTGCCATCGGAATATCCTCCGTGCTTTATACCGATAATCTGTTGAATGATGCTCTGGAGAAGGATTATCTGAACGGTTCCGACTATGTGGACTCCTATTATACGAATATCAGCGAGACGTTGTATAAATACAGTCCGGTCTATAAAGCCATAAAAGGGGTTACAATCTATACGGACAACCCTACCATCATCGGCGGAGGCGGCGTGCTGCCCATCACCGGCGAGGTTCGGCAGACCGAATGGTTCAAGACCATTACCGCATCCAAAGACTCCACCCCGCTTGTCATCCGCACGGACATTCAAAAATTGGACGGAACGGAAAAAACCTACAGCATCTTTCGCAAGCTGGATTATTTCACCTACCGCAGCAGCAGACAGAAAATTTTAAGAATCGACATCGATATCGGGACGATACAGAAAATATTCCATAACGCCACCCTGCAGGGGAATCTTTATCTGCTGGATGACAGCGGCAGAATCGAGTACGCCACGGATAAAAGCATAGACTGGCTATCCGGCCATGCTTTTTTTGATCAGATTCATATGCCTGCAGACGCTTTGAAATTCGAGGAAAAATATACTTCCGTAAGCTACCTGCATAATTGGCGGGTCGTCGGCGAATTTCCGGAAAGCGAGATCCTCAAGGAAGTGCGCAAATCGCGCAATTTTGTGATTTATATGGCCATTCCCAACATTTTGATTCCGACCTTGATCATTTTGTGGATCACCCGTTCGCTCAATGTCCGCATCATACGCATCCTGAAGCATATGAAAAGGGTCAAAAACCAGCATTTTGAAACGATCAGGCATGAAGCGTACCGGGATGAAATCGGTCAGCTAACGGAAGAATTCAACCGCATGACACTGCAGATCAAAAAGCTGATCGACGATGTGTATATTGCCGGCATCCAGAGAAAAGACCTCGAGCTTAAGCGCAACCAAGCCCAGCTTCACGCGCTGCAAAGCCAGATTAATCCGCATTTTTTGTTCAATGCGCTGGAGACGATACGCATGCGCAGTCTGATCAAGCAGGAGACGGAGACGGCGAAAATCATTCAAAACATGGCCCGAATTTTCCGCAAATCGCTTTCATGGGAAAAAGACTGGGTAACCGTGAGCGAGGAAATGAACCTGATTGCAAGCTTTCTGGAAATTCAGAAATACCGCTTCGGCGACAAGCTTGATTACGCCCTTCATATTGATCCGGATGCCCGCGACTGCATGATCCCCCATATGAGTGTGCTGCCATTTGTCGAGAATGCAAGCATCCACGGAATCGAACAATTAAAGGGCAAGGGAATCATCGAACTGCGGATCGCTTGCCGGAAGCAAATGCTGCTGTGTGAAATCAAGGATAACGGAATCGGAATCCCGGGCGAAAAGCTTGAGCTTTTGCTGAGGGAGCTGATGAACGAGCAGTCGATGGGCGATCATATCGGCATCAGAAATGTATATTACCGCTTGAAAATGCATTACGGCGACGATTTTGGCTTTACGATGAAAAGTGAATTTGGCGCCGGCACGACGATTTCCATGCTCATTCCGGGAAGAAAATCCGGCTTCGCCGAATGATGATTACGAATGATTCTAACATATATGTTTTTTCAAGTATGAGCTATAGTTTGTGCGGTCATCAACAAATCCGGTTCCCGCTATAATGAAAGTGCTTACATTACCAATGGAAAGGGGCACTCAAGAAGATGGAGAAAAATAAAATGCGGGCTGCGCTGTTGGCGCTTGCGATGATCGCATCGGTCGCGCTCGCCGGCTGCTCAAGCGGCAGTAAAAGCGAACAATCAGGCGGGGAATCGGCGTCGCCATCCGCTGCTGCCGCAGCCACTGAACAACCGCAGGCGGATAACAAGCCGGTTACGTTTACTTATTTTAACGCCGGCGCCCAAAACAAGGACGTGAATTCAAACGAAACGGAAATCGGAAAAATACTTGAAAAGCAGACCGGCGTCAACTGGAAAATGGAATATCTGGTCGGCGACATCAACACCAAAATCGGAACGATGATTGCCAGCGGCGATTACCCTGACGTCCTGGTGCCGGATACGGCGATCGACAAGGTGCTGGACGCAGGCGGATTCATTCCGCTTAACAAGCTGATTGACCAGTACGCACCGAATATCAAGAAAATTTACGGGCCTTATTATAACCAGATGAAGCAGAAGGACGGCAACATCTACTTCCTGCCTTTCAGCCCGCTCGTAGGCAAATACATTCCCAGTCCGACGATCGACCAAGGCGCTTTCTGGGTTCAGCGCAGGGTGTTGAAGGACGCCAATTATCCGAAGATCAAAACGTTGGACGAATATTTCAATCTGATCAAGCAGTATGCCGACAAGCACAAGAGCGATAATTTGATCGGATTTACCTCGCTGACGTTTGACTGGCGGATTTTTGCGCTAACCAATGCGCCCAATCATCTGGACGGATATCCGAACGACGGCGGCGTGATTGTCGATATGAAGACGCATCAGGCCAACGATTACGGCAATGACGAGATTACGAAGCGCTGGCTGCAGAAGCTGAATGAAATGAACGCAGAAGGGCTATACGACAAATCGTCTTTCGTCAACAATTACGATCAATACCTGGCAAGGCTGACCTCCGGAAAAGTATTGGGCTACTTCGATTACGGATGGCAGGTCAATCAGGCGATGCAAACGTTGAATAAAGCGGGCAATGACGATCTGGAATATTTCCCGCTGCCGATCGTGTTCGACAACAACATCAAGGATCAATATCTTGATCCGCCATCGTTCGTCAATAACCGCGGGGTGGGCATCACCACCAGCGCCAAGGATCCGGTACGGATCATTAAATTCTTCGACAACATGCTGAAGGAAGAAAATCAGGTGCTGACCCAGTGGGGGATCAAGGGCGAAACGTATGAAGTCAATGACAAAGGCCGCTTCTATCGAACCCAGCAGGAAATCGATAAGCTGAAGGACAATGCATACCGAAATCAAGTCGGATTAAGCTATTTTGGTTACTATTGGCCGATGTACGGGGGAGGCTCGACGCTTTCTGACGGCAATTCCTTTAATGCGGGCAGACAGCCGGAAGTGGCGCAAGCGTCATTCACGGACGGCGACAAGCTGATTCTCGGCAAATACGGCGTGCAAACATACTCGCAAATGTTCGCCGCTCCCGATGATCGTCCTTGGTATCCGGCTTGGAGCATTTCTTTGGAGCAGGGCTCTCCCGCACAAATCTTCTCGCAGAAAAAGCAGGACCTTGAGCGCAAGTATTTCCCGAAAATGGTGCTGGCCAAGCCTGCGGAGTTTGACAGCGTCTGGAACGAATACCTTACCGCGTTCAACAAGCTGGACGTGAAAGCGTATGAAGATACAATGACGAAATTGATCAAGGAAAAAATCGCCAAAGTGATAGGCAGCAACTAAGTCCTATCAGGACGGAAGGCATGGATGCCAGGGGGTTTATTACCTGGTCCGGCCTTCCGCCCTTTTCACTACCCGCGTTGGAGGAGGAGAGCAACGTGCATAATCAAACGCCTGGCACTGCGGCGTCCCCGCAGACCATCGCAAACAAGCCGACGGGGCTGAAGCTTTTCCTGAAAAGATTGGTTAAACAAAAGACACTCGTGATGATGTCCGTTCCTTTTCTGATTTGGCTGTTCATTTTCAAATACGTTCCCTTGTGGGGATGGCTCATCGCCTTTCAAAAGTACAGGCCGGGTACGGGAATATGGGAGCAAAAATGGGTCGGGTTGAGCAATTTCAAGTTTTTGTTTGAGGATGACGGTTTTTCCCGGGTCCTGCGCAACACGCTGGCGATGAGCGTGATCAATCTTGTGCTGGGCTTTTTTACGGCAATCACACTGGCGATCCTGCTTAATGAGCTGCGTAAAATCCTGTTCAAACGCTTCGTGCAGACGATCAGTTATTTGCCCCACTTCATCTCTTGGGTAGTGGCCGCCAACATCATCTCGGACGCGCTTTCTCCGGACGGAGGCATCGTCAATCAGCTGTTGATGTGGCTCGGATTGATCAAGCAGCCGGTATTATGGCTTGGCGTCGGCCATTATTTTTGGGGAATTCTCGGTGTGTCGGAGGTATGGAAAAATGTCGGCTGGAATACGATCGTGTATTTGGCGGCGATGACGATGATCGATCCGGCGCAGTATGAAGCTGCGGAGATCGACGGAGCGGGACGCTTCCAACGCATTTTGCACATCACGGTTCCGGGTTTGAAGCCGGTCATTGTGATTTTGCTGATTATGAATCTCGGACAGCTGCTGGAAACGGGGTTTGAACCGCAATATTTGCTTGGCAACGGCATGAACCTCGATTATTCCGAGAATCTTGACATATTTGTGTTGAAATACGGGATTGCCATGGGCAATTTTTCACTTGCGACGGCAGCGGGCATCTTCAAAACTGTAGTCAGCTTTATCCTGCTTTTTTCGGCAAATCATATCGCCAAAAGGCTTGGCGAGGAGAGATTGTTCTAAAGGAGGGGAAATCATTGGCAGGCAGCAAACGGATTTACAGGCGCAATGCATCGCCGGGCGATCTGGCATTTGACAGCTTTAACGTAGTTTTTTTACTGTTTTTGGTCGTTGTGACGCTGTATCCCTTTATCAATACGCTGGCTGTTTCCCTGAATGACGCCAGCGATTCGATCCGCGGCGGAATCTATTTGTGGCCGAGGTTTTTTACATGGACCAACTATCAATATGTATTTCATGAAGCGACGATTTTTCATGCGATGCTGATTTCCATCTTGCGTACTCTGATCGGAACGGTTGTCACGGTGCTCAGTTCCGCGATGGTGGCTTATACGATCAGCCGTCAGGAATTTGTGCTGCGCAAGTTTGTGACGGTCGCTTTCGTCCTGACGATGTATTTAAACGGCGGATTGATTCCGAATTACCTCTTGATCAAGGAGCTGCACCTGCTCAACAGCTTTTGGGTGTATGTCATTCCCGGTGTGATCGGCGTTTTCAACATGATTGTGATCCGCTCGTTTATTGAAGGGCTGCCGGAAGGCATCATCGAATCGGCAAAGATCGACGGAGCCGGCGATTTCGTTACCTTCATGAGAATCGTGCTGCCCCTGTCCTTGCCCGCCTTGGCTACGGTGGCGCTGTTCACCGCGGTTTGGCAGTGGAATTCGTGGTTTGACGTATTTCTTTACAATTCTTCCAATGATAACTTAAGCACGCTTCAATACGAATTGATGAAATTGCTGGCCAATTCCAATTCCATGTCGCAGAAAACGGCTGCAGATGCTTTTGCCAATACGAACGCCAGCGCCAACTATGTGACGCCGACCGCAATGAGAGCGACGATGACGATCGTGGCGAGTCTCCCCATCATCATGGTATATCCGTTTCTGCAAAAATATTTTGTAAAGGGAATGACTTTGGGAGGCGTAAAGGGATAGAACGATTATTTCCGGGGGAATATTCATGTGCCGAATAGGGGCTGTCCCATAAGTGGGCAAACCAACTTAAGGAACACCCCACAAAAACAAGATTTTCTTAAATAAATGACAAA
>CAZESH010000017.1:0-29128 GCA_964514665.1 uncultured Caryophanales bacterium | reverse complement strand
GCATTGTGGGGAGAGTCAAGGAAATATTAAATTGAGTTTATGGTTTGTAGAGTCGCTACAAGGATGTTACAATGAAGGATACGCATTTCACATTAAGGAGACACAATGAAATTTGACGACTTAAACATTATACCCGCGATTTTAAAAGCTTTAAACAAAGAGAACTATACGGCGCCGACACCCATACAGGAAGAGTCGATTCCGGCTGTGTTGGCCGGCAGGGATTTGCTGGGCTGCGCGCAAACCGGTACAGGGAAGACGGCCGCATTTGCGGTGCCGATTATCCAATTATTAAGTAAAAAGCAAAGCAGACCCAATGCGCGCCGCCCTATCCGCTCATTGATATTAACACCGACAAGAGAGCTTGCGCTGCAGATTTCCGACAACATTCAAGCGTACAGCCAATACACCGATTTGCGTTGTTCGGTTATCGTTGGCGGTGTCTCGCAAAAAGGGCAGGAGCGCTCGTTGACGCAAGGAGCGGACATTGTGATTGCCACTCCGGGCAGGCTGATCGATTTGATCAATCAGCAGTTAATTGATTTGCAGCATGTTGAGATATTGGTGCTGGATGAAGCCGACCGGATGCTGGATATGGGCTTTATTCAAGATGTGAAGAAAATCATCGCAAAAATGCCCGACAAGAGACAAACGCTTTTCTTCTCGGCAACGATGCCGCCGGAAATATCCCGATTGGTCAAATCGCTGCTGGTTAATCCCGTGAAGGTAGAGATCACCCCGGTGTCTTCTACTGTGGACAGGATAAAGCAATCGGTCTATTTGTTGGATAAGGGAAACAAGCAAAAGCAATTGAATGGCCTTCTGCAGGATCAATCGATTGCTTCGGCATTGGTGTTTACCCGTACAAAGCATGGCGCCGACCGTGTTGTGCGCGAGCTGACCAAAGTGAAAATTCCCGCTCAGGCGATTCATGGAAACAAATCGCAAAATGCCCGCCAGATGGCTTTGAGCAATTTCAAGAGCGGAGCAACGCGCGTGTTGGTAGCGACGGATATCGCAGCAAGAGGCATTGATATCGAGGAGCTTTCCCATGTGATCAACTTCAACCTCCCCAACATTCCGGAAACCTATGTTCATCGCATAGGCCGCACCGGCAGAGCCGGACTGAGCGGGACCGCGATCTCCTTTTGCGATGTTGAAGAAATTCCGTATCTCAAGGATATCGAGAAATTGATCGGGAAGACGATCCCGGAAGTGAAGGACCACCCCTATCCGATGCTGATCACAACTCCGCCTTTAAAGGCGGAACAACCATCGATAAAGGCAAATCCGAGAAACAGAGCCAAGAAAAAAATAACCTGATTTAGGAGTGGTAATCTGAGAAAGCAAAAACCGATGTCATTTGACGAGCTGTTGGAGGAATTGCAAGGCCAGAAAACGATCCAAGAAGATCCGGACCACATTTCATTGGACGATTTGTTTCATGAATCGTTCATGAGCAGGCATTCCGGCTTCAAGAGCTTTGCAGCGTTTTTAGAGAAAGGCAACTTCCAAGTGAAGACAGAAGAAGATATCGATAACCTTCCCGATGAATTTTTTGATCGGCATGTTGCAAGGGAGACCGATTTTGCCGACTGGAAATCCATGCTGGAGACAGCGAAAAAGGAACATTCCGGTATATAACGGGCATAAGTATTAAAACATAACGGTCTTTTCATAGAAGAAACAGGGTTGATCACGATTTGACAACCCTGTTTTTTTGCTGAATTTAACAATTTGGTGTTGGAAAGTTATTCTGTTTTCAGATGAGGTCGATGAAGGAATTTGGCACATTTTGTTGAATTATTTTTTACTACAAGAAGGAGACGGTGAAATGTTTGCAGAAGGTCATGCTGAGGGGCGCTTTGAGCGCGCCGCTCGATTTGGAGGACGATATCCAAGTGGTCGGGCAGGCGGAGAACGGGGAAGAAGCGCTGCGCCTCATAACCAAAAACAACGGCTGGCTGGACTAATCGGGAGATCGGCCCTGTCCGCCGCTCGAATCCTGCTCATACAGACTAACAGACAAAAGGAGTGTGCAAAACTTGCATTCAGAAAAAGAAAAGCACATCGTTGGAATATGCGGAAGTTTGCGCAAGCATTCTTACAATCGCGGATTATTGCGCGCATTCGGGCAGCAGCTCCCGGATGATGTTGAATTTACCATGGCGGATATTTCCGATGTCCCGTTTTTTAACGAAGACCGGGAACAGCCTTATCCGCAATCCGTGTTGAAGTTAAAGGAATTGTTGGATGCAGCCGATGCTTTGGTGATCAGCTCGCCTGAATATAATTTGTCCTATACAGCCGTGCTGAAAAATACATTAGAATGGATATCGCGCCGTTCGCTGCAAGTGAAATTGGCAGGGAAGCCCGTCGCGCTTATCGCGGCTTCGGGTGTAAGTTCTGCGGTATCCCAGAGTCATCTGCGGGATGTCATGTTCGCCTTGAATATGAAAGTGCTGAACAGGCCCATAGTGCAAATCGGAAATGCCCGTGACAAGTTTGACGAGCAAGGAAATTTGACGGACAACCATGCGATAGAATTGCTCGCGCAGTTAAAGGATGCCTTAATGGATACCATGAAGTAAAGGGTAAAAGGAGAGAAATTCCCTGTCCGACTTGGACGGGGAATATTTTTTTGCAAAATCTTCTTTATAAAAAACGAAAAAGCTGCAATGCTATGCCGTTTCGTATTTGATCCTATTATGGAGCGAATGGAAAGCGAACAAACGGGAAAAGTCGCGCTGCCTGACGCCGCTGCTTCCGCGCATGACACATCTATAGCGAGAAAATATGCTATAATTGCAACTAACGGAATTGAAAACGCTGTCATTATGTGTTTGCCGATAAATATAGATGGAGGTTAATATGAAAACCTTGGTGTGGACAGGACCCAATACAATGAATATTGAGCAGATGGAGAAGCCGGCCATAAAGCGCGATGAAGTCTTGATCGAGGTTGAGGCAGTGGGGATTTGCGGCTCGGAAATTGAAGGATTTCTTGGTCATAACAGCTTGCGTAAACCGCCGCTGGTCATGGGACATGAATTTTGCGGAAGAATTGCGGCTTATGGAGACGGCGTAAAGGGGCTTGCCGC
Source organism: uncultured Caryophanales bacterium (assembly GCA_964514665.1). Taxonomy (GTDB): domain Bacteria; phylum Bacillota; class Bacilli; order Paenibacillales; family KCTC-25726; genus CAZESH01. Next base: position 26,027 of record CAZESH010000017.1, on the reverse strand, counting down.
GGGAAGCAAGGCGGTGGTCAATCCGTTGATCAGCTGCGGCGCCTGCGACCGATGCAGGAGAGGAATGGAGAACCTGTGCGATTCCAGGAAAATCATAGGTATCCATCGTCCCGGGGCATTTGCAGAGTATGTTTCCGTACCCGCATCTTCCATACATGTCGTGCCCGATGCCATGGATTCATTCCGGGCAAGCTTGGCCGAGCCTCTTGCCTGCAGCTTGAGAGCGGCCAGAAGAGCGCTTGTCCAGTACCCCTTCGCCAATGTATTGATCTATGGGGCAGGGACGATCGGGTTGTTGAGCGGATTGGTTTCCCGAATTTTGGGCGCCGGCAAAGTCATCGTGCTCGACTTGAATGATGAACGGCTGAAAACAGTCGGAAAGGCTGGAATCGAGTATACCATCCAGGCCAAAACGGAAGATGTTTCTGCGCGTATAAAAAGCATAACCGGAAGTAAAGGGATTGATGTGATCATCGATGCAGCCGGTTTTCCCGCAACCCGCAAGCAAGCGATGGAACTGGTCAACCCCGGGGGTGTGATCATGAACATCGGATTGGGTGCCGATGAAACTTCTCTTCAGATTAACCACCAGGTGCGGAGTGAAATCATGATGCTCGGTTCGTTCACTTATTCGAGACAGGACTTTCATGATGCGGTACAACTCTTGCTTGAGGGAAGAATAACCGAAGAAGGCTGGTCCGAGAAACGTCCTCTTGAATCGGGACAGGAAGCGTTCCAAGAGCTGGTTGACGGCAAGGTGGCGAACAGCAAAATATTTTTATTTTCAAAGTGATGAATCGGCGTTTAAACCTGTTCCTTGCATGGGAATCACTTTCAATATACATGGAGAAAATGGTACTATCAAAATGTTGGATTCAATATTAGCGGAAACAAGGTGAAACTTTTGAACGGTGGATTGGCGAGACTGAGGGAAGCGATGGATTTGTTAAGTCCCTCCGAGAGAAAAGTGGCAGAGTATATTCTGAAGCATCCGGATAAAGTCGTACATTTGTCCGTGGCCAAATTGGCGGAAAACAGCGGGTCAAGCCAAGCCGCCATAATTCGATTATGCAATCGCTTGGACATGTATGGATACCAAGAGCTTAAAGTCCGGATTGCCGTTGATCTTCAAGAAGACGAGGCTCCAATCTATCAGGAAATCACTTCGCAGGACAATGTGGAATCGATCATCAAGAAGATATCCTACAACAACATCCATTCCATCAGGGATACTTTGAAAATATTAGATGTCGGGCATGTGAAAGCAGCCATTGCAGCCCTTATAAATGCAGAAAAAATTTATTTTTATGGAATCGGAGCTTCCGGACTCATCGCACAGGACGCCCAGCAAAAATTCATGCGCATCCGTAAAGCTTCATTTGCTTTTGCAGATGTACATATGCAATTGACCTCGGCGGCCTTGGTTACCCCTCGCGATGCAGTTGTCGGAATCTCCTATTCCGGCGAGACCCCGGAAATCATCAGAGTGGTTCAGATCGCAAAAGACAACGGAGCAACGATCATCAGCATTTCCAAACTGGGCCAAACTGCGCTAAGCAAGGTTTCCGACATTTTATTAAACGTTTCATCCACAGAGAATGAAATCAGAAGCGGGCCAACCGCTTCCCGCATCACACAATTAAACGTGATTGACATTCTTTATTTGGGCGTGGCAGCCCATAACTATGACGAGTACCTCGATTATTTGGAAAAAACCCGTAGAACCGTTCGCGCGGAACAGACCCTCGATCCTGGTTAATATTTGAATGAAATCAATGCGCACAATCGGGAATGTTTGACGATCATGGCAAGCTTAAATCCCTTTTTACGGGAATTTAAGCTTGTTTTTTTGCGACCATTACGAATTAAAATTTTAAATAAAAATATTAAATTGATATTTTGCTTCAATGAATTTATAATAAAGCTATCACCATTAGGAGGCACTCATTTTGCATATTCAAATTTGTTCAAATCTCGAACAATTCGATCATATTGCTGCGCAAATGATCATCGATCAATTGAAGAACAAAGCGGATTCCAAGCTTGGCTTGGCGACCGGAGGCACGCCGATCGGCATGTATCGCCAACTGGTGAACGCTTTCCGGCAAGGAGAAGTATCTTTTCGGCATGCCGTTACCTTTAATTTGGATGAATATGTCGGCTTGCAGGAGACGCATCCTTACAGCTATCATGCCTATATGCGGCTTCATTTGTTCCGTCATATTGATCTTCCAGCCGATCAAGCTTTTATCCCGAACGGGATGGCCCCAGATTTGCAAGCGGAATGCCGGCGGTATGACGAAGCATTGGATCGGGTTGGACAGATCGACCTGCAAATTTTAGGGATTGGTCACAACGGCCATATCGGGTTCAATGAACCGGCCCGGGCACTGCTTGGAAGAACCCATGTGGTTGAGTTGAAACAAGAAACGCGCAAGGCCAATGTACGATTCTTCGATCGTATCGAAGAAGTTCCGAAGCAGGCCATAACGATGGGACTTAAAACGATTTTTCAGTCCGAAAAAATTGTCCTGCTCGTTCAGGGTGCGGATAAAACCGCTATCGTGCATCAAGCGTTGGAAGGACCGATAACGACCGAATGCCCTGCTTCCTTATTGCAGCTGCATCCAAATTTATTTGTCATCCTCGATGACGAAGCGGGAAGGGGATTTTAATGGAGACCATGATTTCGAATGCACGGATCGTACTTCCGCATAAAGTTTTGGAAAAAGGCTGGATCTACTTCGACCAGAGCGGCATTTTAAATTTGGGAGAAGGAGAAGCGCCTGAGGCATATTTGAACAAAGAAATCGTCGATGCGCGTGGAATGCTGGTGCTGCCGGGATTGATCGACATGCATATTCACGGCGGAAACGGTGCGGATTTTATGGAGCCCTCGTTAAAAGGGCTGGATGTGATCACGAAATTTCATCTGATGCATGGAACCACTACCCTGTTGGCGACAACCGTCACGGCATCGAAAGAACAGCTGGATGCGGTTTTGCGAAGCGTAGACACTTACAGAAATCAGCCGATGCGTTATGCGCAGATCGCCGGCGTGCATTTGGAGGGGCCTTTTATCAGTCCGCTATATCCGGGTGCGCAAAATCCGCTGCATATTACGCTTCCGCGATTGGATTGGCTTGAATCATGGCAGGAGCAGTATCCGGATTTGATTCGTATCGTAACATTGGCTCCCGAAATAAAAGGGGCGCTCGAGATTATTTCATGGCTGCAAGAGCATGGCATCGTTGCTGCTGCCGGACATACCGATGCAACCTATGAGGATATGCGCAAAGGCATGGAAAAAGGCCTTTCCCACGCCGTCCATGCCTATAACGCCATGAGAGGACTTCATCATCGCGAACCGGGTACGGTCGGAGCGGTATTGCTTTCAGACGAACTGAGTTGCGAAGTCATCGCGGACGGTCATCATGTCCATCCGAAAAGCATCGAGCTGCTGGTAAAAGCCAAGGGACCAAAGCTGTCGCTCATAACCGACGCTGTTTCGGCTGCCGGATTAAGTGACGGGATCTATCAATTGGGCGGATTGGATGTTGCGCTGAAAGACGGAGTGGTTCGGCTTAAAGACGAAGAGGTTTTGGCCGGAAGCATCTTGACCTTGAATCAAGCCGTGCGCAATATGGTCGAGAAGGTAGGGCTTCCTCTGTGGGAGGCAGTCAAGATGGCGAGTCTGTATCCGGCGCAGCGGCTCGGGCTCGAGGAGCGGAAGGGATCGATCGAAATCGGGAAAGAGGCCGATTTGATCCTTATCGATCACGACTTTCAAGTCAAGCAGGCTTGGATTCAGGGAGTCGGCCGCTTTTCGTCAGGAGGATGATGTGGCGGTGGGCATTTCATATTCGGGGGAAACGGCTCATGTCATAGGATCAGCATTACCAAGTTCGGCAGCAACGCCTTGAACGCCATAGCCGACATTTCACTGATGATCACATCGACAGAGAACGAGATTCGCAGCGGCGCCACTTCCTCGCGCATTACGCAGCTGAATGTGGTGGACATCCTGTATCTCGGGGTGGCGAGCCGTACTTTTGAAAGTTCGCGGATGTATTTGGAAAGAAGCCGCAAAGCCATCGAAGCCTTGACGAAAAAGAAATGAGCAGTGCAGATGCAGTTTGCCACAATATATTTTACGTAAACGGGGGATCTGGGCGGCAGCAAGGTCTTCTTTTTTTGGTTTCCGCCGATCCGATTTTCGCTTAATCCCCCGACCGTTCGTGCAAAATTGCAGGGCGCGCCCAGCCAAGCTGGGTACAACTAGCCAGTGCAAGTCCGGTCGGGGTAAAGGCCAAGGCCGTAACATCAAGTGAATCCTGCCGCATCGTGAATTGCAACCCGAAAGGGACAAGAGGAAGCCGAGCTTACGGCCTACATGGGCGAATGCCATGGAACGCGTGAAGAACTTGGAAACGCAGCGCGGAAGAATCCTCCGGTATAAAGGGATCGGCATGCAAGGACAGTTATGCCTGGAACTAGGGAAGCCCTTCCCCGCACGCACGTTGCTGCAAAACGGCAAACCTATAAGCCCTCAAGGTGAATTGGCAAGCTGCGGGAAGGGACTCGGAGAGGGTCATAGTATCAGGCGGGTTAAAATCCCGCTGAGCCTCGGACTAGGGGCTCCGGGTATGTCAGCAAGCGTTCGGTGGGATGTGTTGGTTGGCCAACCAATGCGGACTCAAAACGTTATTGTAATCTGTATGCGCATGAAATGACGAACAAATGAAGGCGGCCAATTTAGACGAAGTAAGCGTGCGGCTGCGCATCATCCGCATGGTATACCGCGCGGCCGATCAAGATGCGTAAAAAATCGGCTGAACAATTATGATATAATGATTGTAAACGGCGGATTCACTCCGCATGAATCTGCCGTGCATAGAAAAAAAGGATAAAGTTCATTAAAGGATGCAGAGGGAAAGAGAGAAATTATATACGGTTCAATCACATCCAGAGCGGGAGGGACGTTATCTTGATCAATTTCAAACACATGCGAATCTCGCTGCAAACGAAAATTTTGGGGCTGCTGCTTTTTTTGATGTTGTTCATCATCCTCTCGTTGACGGGGATTTTCATTTATATGCAGTTTCGGGATACCGGGGATCAAATCGGCCAACTCGCGCTGCAAACCGCCAAAACCGCCTCTTTTATGTCTTCTGTTAAAAGCGCTTTCAACCTTGAGGAACCGTCTTCCGATTTACCGACGGTGCTTGAACGGCTGAAGGAGGATGTGGGAGCGGACACGATTGATATCTCTGACCGTAAAGGAAACTTCTTTCAACCGGAGATCGCCGGCACGAAAATTCCCGGAGTTCAGAACGCGCTTTATTACGGCAATTATTATATCACGCGGGTTGAAGGCCGCATGGGCCCTTCCCTGCGGGGCGTAGCTCCGATATACAACGATGAGGGCCAAATTATCGGCGCTGTATCGGTCACCTTTCTGATCAAGAAAATGCATGCGGAAATGCTGAGCAAAATGGCAAACATCGCGCTTTGGTCTTTTATTATTTTGGCATTCGGCGTGATCGGCGGTATTATGTTGGCCAGAAACATCCGCAAGGATACGCTTGGTTTGGAGCCTCACGAAATCGCCGCTTTATACAGGGAAAGAAGCGCGATCCTGCAATCGATCAAGGAGGGCGTCATTGCCGTCGATCAGCGCGGATGCATCACCTTAATGAACGCTTCCGCCATGGAAATGTTCGGACTTCAAGAGAACTGCCTGCATATGCCGATTGAACAGGTTTATCCTTATACCAAGATGTATCAAGTACTCAGATCAGGCAAAAAACAGATTAATAGAGAAATGCAAATTAACGAACGAACTTTCCTCGTGAGCCGTATCCCGATCATAGACAACGGGCAGGTGATCGGTGCCGTCGCCAGCTTTCGCGACAAAACGGAAATCAAGGAAATGGTGGATACGATCTCCGAGGTGCGGCAGTATTCGGAGGATTTGCGCGCGCAAACACATGAATTTTCCAATCGTTTGTATGTTCTATCCGGTTTGCTGCAGCTTGGCAAAGTGGATGAAGCGGTCAAAATGATCCAAAGTGAATCAGCCACTCAAAACCAGCAAAATAAAATTCTGTTCGAACATATCGGCGACTCCAATGTGCAAGCCATTTTACTTGGGAAATTGGGAAAAGCTTCGGAAAAGAAGATCAGCTTTATGGTGGATGAAAATTCATCGATAGGGATTCTTCCCGAGCATTTCTGCGTTTCACAGATGATTACGATTATCGGCAATCTGATCGACAATGCTTTCGATGCGGTTTTTGGCCAGAAGAAAAAACAGGTTGCTTTTTTTGCCGTGGATTTGGGTGAAGAAGTCATATTTGAGGTGGCAGACAACGGAAGCGGCATCGGGAAATCGGAAATGGCTTTTCTGTTTGAGAAAGGGTTTTCCACCAAAGACGGCGACCATCGGGGATACGGATTATACAATGTCAGGGAAACGGTGGGTCAATTGGGAGGAACAATCGAATGCAGCAATCAGCCGGATGGGGGCGCAGTTTTTACCGTGTTTTTACCAAAAAGCGATGCTCAGTATAACGAAGCGGAGGGGCTTTCATGATTAAAACTGCAATTGCCGAGGATGATTTCAGGGTTGCCTTGATTCATGAAGAATTTTTGAAAAAGGTTGAAGGCGTGTGTATGGTCGGCAAGGCTTCAAATGCCAGCGAAACCATGGCGTTGTTGAAAGGGGAAGAAATTGATTTGCTTCTGCTGGATATCTATATGCCGGATCATATGGGGACAGATCTTCTGCCGGAAATCCGCCAGAAATTCCCTGCAGTCGATATCGTCATGATCACCGCATCCACTGAAAAGAAGTGGTTGGAGATGTCCGTGCGCAATGGTGTGTTTCATTATATTATCAAGCCCGCGACCTTGGAACAATTTCAAAGCGTCATAGAAAATTACAAGAAACAAAAGGCACTCTTGGAGCGTCACGAGGAAATCAGCCAAACCCTGGTTGACCATTATTTGGGAACCAAGACAGCGGTCCAGTCCCCGGATGATCTGCCGAAGGGAATCGACAAAATTACCTTGGATAAAATAAGGCAGAACGTCGAACAATCCGATTCCGGCTTTACTGCTGAAGAATTGGCGGAAAAGCTGGGGATTTCCCGGACGACGGCAAGAAGATATTTGGAGTATCTGATTTCTGTTAAGCAGGTCAAGGCAGAGCTGGAATATGGAATCGTAGGCAGGCCGGTCCGAAAATATATCAAGTTTGGCTAGACAGAAAGGTCCAAGGGGGAGATTGATTGAAGATATCGGGAGTTCTGATTGTCATTACGACGATGATTTTTGCTGTGACGGCTTGTTCATCGGACAACGGCAAACCATTTCCAAACAAAAGCTTCGAATTCGTTGCGCCCGCGTCACCCGGCGGAGGCTGGGACTCGATGGCCAGGGCTATGCAAAAAGTGCTGCAGGACCAGCATTTGGTCGGCCAGTCCATTCATGTGGCAAACAAGCAGGGAGGCAACGGGGAAGTCGGCTGGATCTATATGAAGGACAAAGATGCACATACGTTGGCGGTCTTTTCCAGTCTGCTGCTTACGAACATTTTACTGGGACACAGCAAATTGTCATACAGGGATTTTACACCGCTAGCCACTCTTATGACCGAATGGGAAGTGGTGGCCGTAGCCAAGGATTCGCCGATTCAAACGGTGAAGGAATTGATGAAGAAACTGGAAGCGGATCCGAGCTCCATGAAGATCGCGGTCGCCCCCGGCATGGGCAATGACGATCACCTTTCTTTCATACAAGCCTGCAAAACCTACGGTGTGAATTTCGAGAATTTGGACCTTCTGATTTTCGCCAGCGGTGGAGACACCGCTTCCGCGCTCTTGGGTCATCATGTGGATGTGGCGACGATGTCCGTATCCGAAGCCAAGTCGCAATACGAGCAAGGCAATTTCAGACTGCTTGCCGTCACCTCTCCTCAGCGGTTGGAGCAAATGCCGGATGTTCCGACCTGGAAAGAACAAGGCGTGCAAATGGAGTTCCCCCATTGGCGCGGCGTCATGGGACCGCCGAATATGAGCAAAGAGGAAATCTCTTATTGGGATAAAGCGCTTGGCGCTATGGTCCAAACGAATGAATGGAAGGCGATCCTGAAAACCTACGGTTGGCAGCCGTTTTATAAGAATAGCGCTGAAACGAAAGCGTTTTTGGAACAACAGAACAAAATGTATGCAGATTTGGTGAAAGAATCCGGCTTGGTTCGGTAGTTTTTTCATAACTCGTCACGGATTCAGGGAAAAGATTAGACCTGAAATTTAACAAGCCCCCATAAAAGAACGCAAATGATCAAAATAAGACGCTGATAGTTCGCTTATCCGGCGTCTTGTTTTTTTCGGATTTATCCGCTGCCGCTTGAACGGCATGAATATTGCAGTTTGCATAAAACATTCCGTATTTTATGGATCACGCCCTCAGCATGATCTTGATCCAAATTCCACAGTCGGAATGAAAAAAGGATGTTTTGACCCGCCGCTTCCCGGACAAAGGAAATGATGTTCGTCAAATATTGCTCGCGATTGGTTGATCCGGCATGCCCGTCAAAGCTGTGAAGCGAGAAATTCATTTGGCGAACCGCCGGTTTTCCCAATATTTTGTGCTTGACTTTTCGAATCAAGGTCCCGTTTGTCGCAACGCAATATTGACCTTGAATCCCTTTTCGTGGCTCGCATCCAGCAGCTCGTCTAGCTTCGGATGGAGCAGCGGTTCGCCTTTGACATGAAGATAGATATGCTTCGTATGGGGATTGATTTGATCCAGGATGCGAGTGTATCCAAGTTGATAAAATTCGCCTGCCGGCTTGCCTGCGGACAAAAGCTTCAGGCCAAGTTGCAAGAACAAAAGGCGAATGCTGCAAATTCACCCCTCCTCCAGAATATAGGCCGGAAAGGAGGGATATCCGAATTCCAACAAATCAGAGCAAGCTTCGCAAATCCCGTTATGCAACCGGAGTTCTTCCGGTTCTTGATTGCATAACGGGCAAACCTTTGGTTCCATTTGATTTATCCTTTCCTTATGAATTTGTTCGATAGTCTTGATCGAAATCGCCCAATTTAAACATCCCGACTTGATCAAGCAACTGTGCAGACATTGCAGCAAGGAGGTCAGAGTGTGCTTAGAGGTGATTTACGATTGTACTGTGCGCAATCAAATTGTTCAGAAAATCGTTTGCTTTCATCCGCTTTTCTTTTTGCTCCTCTGGACCAGGGGCAGACATCATGTCCATAAAATCCTGGTTTTGGTTGATGCTCTTGGACAGTTCGTTGACCCGGTCGGCCAAATCCTGCAGGTTTCTCCCGAATTTAAATCAGGTATCGCCAGTAAACAAAAACCGTCGCCAGCACAATGGCAAACCAAATCAAGGCAGATGCGAGCCCTGTGCGAAATAAATCCTTTTCCGAAAAGTGGCCGTAAGAGTAGCTGATCATATGAATAGGCGATTGGGTGATCAGAAAAAAACCCGGAACGCCCGCCAGAAATACCGCCATGGCCATTAAGAGCGGAGGCGTGTTTCCCGCATGCTGGCCCGCGACCAGAGCAAACGGAATAAAGATCGTCATGAAGCCCAGAATGTTGACAAAAAGAACTCTGATCAGCATGGCCACGAGGATCAAAGCGACAAAAATCAGCGTGGTGTGCCCTGAAGGGAAATGTTCGACCAAGTGGCCCGCAAACCAATCCAAAACCCCGGATCGGATAAGCATATGCGAGACCATCAAGGTCGAAGCGAAAAAGAGCATGAGATCCCAGTCGATCTCTTTTTTCGCTTTTTCCCACGTCCAAATTCCGATGAACGGCAGCATGGTGAGCAAGGCCCCGAGCATGCCGATCAAAGGAATGGACAACCCGTGCAAAGGCTGCAGCATCCATAAAGCTACAGTTGCAGCAGTGATAGCAATCATTTTGATTTCGGTTTTTTTCAGCTTTCCAAGGCCTGCTATCTCATGATCGATATAAGCGAGGATTTCTCCGCTTTTTATATTCTCAGGAGGGTAAAACCAAAGGATGATCAACCAGAAAATCACAATGAATAGAAGAACAGGCGGAGAAAAAATCAGCATCCACCTCAAGTAATCAATATTTTCAGGGGAAACGTCATTGAACAGTCCAAGAACGTAAATGGTGGAGCTGGCGCCTGTGGCCACCGTTATTCCGGATATCCCCACGATATAACTGATGCCGATAAACATCGCCCTGGCCAAATTGTCTGACTTCCCCAGTTTGTCTATATGCCCCGTCACTCTGTGCAATATGGAGCTGATTAAGCTGCCCCTGCCGACATTGGAAGGAATAAAAACAGATAAAATGAACATTAAGATAAAAGACATAAGCAGCAGTATCTTTCCATAGCCTCTCGACCACCGCAGGATATGCAGGGAAATGCGGTAAGCAAGCCCGGATTCCAGCAGCGCTCCGGAAATGATGCAGGTTGCAAATAACAGCCACACCGCTTCGGAGCCCAGATATGCGACGGTTTCTTTAAATGAAAAAAAATGAAGCGATAACATAACGACAAGAATCAGCGAGGTATTGGCCAATGGAAAAACTCTTCCGATCCACAGCATCTGGATGATGAAAAGCAAAGCTACTGCTTTGACCATAGGATTCCAATCCCAAAAAACAGGAGCGACAAACACGGCATAAAGCAAAATGGCAAGGGCGAGAATCATCCTATTTTTTATATTCATTCCATAACCTCGGCGATTGGCTTAGATTAAAATAAGCCTAACTTTTTGTTTTCCTGGAAAATTGGCTGATGATATACGGATAGAATAACGATAAAACCGTCAAGCAAAGCAAAACAACGCTGATGGTGGAATGGACGAAGATGCCCAGACCGCCGTTCGACGAAACAAGACTCATTCTGAAGTTTTGTTCCATGTCCCCGCCGACAATCAATGCAAGAATCAGGGGCGCAATCGGGAACTTCATGATTTTCAGGAACAGCCCGATCACTCCGAACAAAATCAACAGGTAGAAGTCGACAATGCTGTAATTTAAGGTGTAGGTTCCGATAAAGGATAAAGCCAGAATAAGCGGATATAAAACCTTGGGCGGTGTCTTCAAAATTTTCACGAGAAGTCCGACCAGCAAAATGTTCAGAACGACCAAGAACAAATTTCCGATGAACATGCTGTTGACCAAGCTCCACACCATTTCCGGGTTATGCTGGAACAGCAGCGGTCCGGGCCGCATGCCCAGCATGATCAAAGCGCCAAGCATGACTGCAGTCGTTCCGGAGCCGGGAATACCCATCGTAAGAAGCGGAATCATCGCTCCGACCGAAGCCGCGTTATTGGCAGCCTCGGGTGCCGCCAAACCTTCAACCGCGCCTTTGCCGAACTCTTCCGGATGCTTGGAGAGCTGCTTTTCCGTCGAATAGCTCAGCATGGAAGCAATCGATCCTCCTGCTCCGGGCAGCACGCCAATGATGAAGCCGAGGATTGAACTGCGCAGCATCGGCCATTTGGATCGTTTCCACTGAGATCTGGTAATCCAAATTTTACCGACATGTTCTTCTTCCTTCATTTGCGGTTTATCGATGGTGATGAAATTGTAGAGAACCTCACCCACGGCATAAATGCCGATGATCACAACAAGGAAGTCGATTCCGTCGGAAAGCTGGGGAATCCCCATGGTAAAGCGGTAAATCCCGGTTTGGGTATCCACTCCGAAGGTGCTCAGCAAAAGTCCGATGCACATGGAGATGAAGCCTTTGGTCATCGCACCCTTAGAGAGCGAAACAACGGCCGATAAAGTAAACAGCATCAGCAGAAAATATTCGGCCGGTCCGAATTTTAAAGCAAAACCGGCAAGCGGTTTGGCCAGGAAGATAAAACCGACAACGGCAGCCAGCCCGCCAAAAAGCGAAGCGATCGCCGACATGGCAAGCGCCTGGCCGCCTTGGCCTTTTTTGGCCATTGGATAACCGTCAAAGGTGGAGGCAATAGCCGACCCGTCGCCGGGAGTATTCAGGAGGATGGAGCTTCTTGATCCGCCGTACATTGCCCCATAATAGATGGTAGCCATAAGAATCAAAGCGGATGTGGGATTCATCCCAAAGGTTACGGGGATCAAAACGGCAACGGCCGTCGCCGGTCCGAGACCCGGAAGCATGCCGACAACCGTGCCCAGAAAGCCTCCAACTACGACCCATAATAAATTGATCGGCTGAATGGCTGTCATCAGCCCTTCCAGTACTTGCTGAAAATTAATTCCCAAGTTAAACACCCTTTTCTATGGCAGACTAATATCTAGTAAATGGTAGAATCCGTACCATGACAAAAACGAAAATAGAACAGCGACACTTAGATTCACAATCCATTTTTTCTTCCCGTTTATCGTGAAAAGAACGGCTCCCAAAAACAAAACGGTGGAGATTAGGTAGCCTAATCTTTCGAAAATAAATGCGTAAACCATCGCGTATAAAAGCGTGGAGAGAATATACATCCCCGTTTTCTTTTCAAAAAGCTGTGCCAATTTTTTATTCTTTTCCGGTATTCTTTTCAGTTCTTGAAGCAGATACAACAGGCTTGTGATGAATAACACGATGCTGATCAGTCCCGGGAAATAAAGAGGCCCATAAGGATCGCCCATGGGTGCCTTTTGCAAATTCAGCGTGGCAATAAAAAGCACAATGCTGACCGCGATAAAAAAAGAGGGCATGACATATCTGGTGAAAATCATCAATGATCAACTGCCTTTCCGGATGATGTAAATGCGCCACCCTGAGATGAAGCAACGATTAATGGATCCGAGGGAGGATCCATTAATCGTTACAAGTGGCTTGTTATTTCTTGACAAGTCCGGTTTGTTCGACAAGTTCCTTGTACATTTGATTTTGTTCATCGAGGAATTTTTTGGTTTCGCTGCTGTTCTTGTAATACGACTCCCATTCGTTGTTTTTCAGAATTTGCTTCCAAGCGTCCGATTCCACCATTTTGCCGATTTTATCATCCCAATAAGCAATTTCTTCTTTGCTCATATTCGGAGGCCCCATGACGCCTCTCCAGTGCGGGAATATCATATCGACCCCGGATTCCTTCCAGGTGGGAACGTCATCCAAGCCTTCAATTCTCTTGTCGGAGGTTACCGCCAAAATCCTGAATTTGCCTGCTTTATATTGTTCAGCGGCTTCAGATACGGATAATGTGGCTGCATCCACATGATTTCCCAACAATGCCGTGGCTACGTCGCCGCCGCTATTGTAAACGAGGAATTTCAGTTTTGTCACGTCCACGCCAAAAGTTTTGCAAGCTTGCACAAACGAAAGATGATCGTCGTTTCCGAGACCGGGGGCAATGGCGATCTTGACGGAACTTGGATCCGCTTTCAATTTTGCCATCAGATCCTGTGCGCTTTTAATGTCCGAGTTCGTTGCTACGGCAACGGCTTCCCATTCCGTCGTTAAAATCGCAAGCGGTGTAAATTGGTCATACGTAAGCTCGCTGTGGCCCAGCAAATGATTGGTCAGCACCAAACTGGAATTGATGGCCAAGGTGTGGGCGTCTTTGGTCTTCAAGTATTGCCAACCCACTTCTCCGCTTCCGCCCGGCTTGTTGACGACATTGATCGGTTTATCCACCAGCTTTTGATCCGTCAGCACTTTTTGCATCGCGCGAGCCGTGCCGTCCCAGCCTCCGCCAGGAGATGCCGGTGCGACAAACTCGAGATTTTTCGCCGGAAATTTTTCGGTTTTGGCAGGTTCGGGTGTTGCGGTGCTTTCCGCTTGCGTCTGCTCCGGCGTACTCTGGGTGGAGCCGCTTCCGGATTGCTTGGAGCATGCCGAAATGACCAAGGCGAGAATCAAGACAATAGTAAACAACGAACTACTTTTTTTCAAAATGCTTTCCCCCTTAGATTTGATTACAGGCATGATTATATAGGAACATTTTGTTAATGTAAGCGTTTTATCTATTTACTGCATAATGTTATTAAAATCAATTTTGTTCATATTGTTCACGCTGACGGAATATCCGTTGATACAGGAGGCCAAACTACGCTGAGCAAATTTTCGGATATTTTATTAAGCGGGCCAACCGCTTCCCGCATCACACAATTAAATGTTATCGATATTCTTTATTTAGGTGTCGCAACTCAGGGCATATCGGGTTCATCCTCGATAACGAAGCGGGAAGGGGATTTCAATGAATACGATTATTTCAAATGCGATGATCATACTTCCGAAGGGATTAGGGTGATTATCCATTAACACATTCGCTTGTTGTTAACGAAATACGAAGAAAAATATTTGCCCCCATGTTGCTTCGATACTTTCTAAGTTGGACATGGGTTTACAAAAAATCCTATTGGTTCCGGCTCGTCCGGGTTGGGGGAACCAGGCGGCATAACCCTACGCTTCGAGATTATCCTTTAGACATTGCATTTACAGAGTAAAACGGGTAAATATTCATTCTGCCTTGCTCCCGTCCGGCTAGATTCGGGATGCAGGGCATTTTTCTGTCGCCAGCCGCAAGAAGAGCCAGATCAGTTTCAAACGAGCCTGCAGCCAATTCGAGGTTGACGGGAGAAAAAAAATCCCGTATATTTTATATTGACATTCGTGATAGTCAAAAAAGGAGTGAGCGATATTTCTCCAAGAACAGCAGAGCAAAACCGCAATATACGCAAGCAAAGAAAGCGCGCCATACTGAGGGCCGCGATGGAAGTCTATTTGGAAAAGGGCGTCAAAGGCACGGAAATGGGCGATATCGCGAAGCGTGCCAAGATGGCCCGGGGGCTTGTCTATTATTACTTCAAGGAGAAGAAGGCGCTGTTCCGCGAGCTGTTTGCCGATTATATGGAAAAAGCCAAAGCTTTTAATGAGGACATGAACGACTCTACGGGTGATCCGCTGCTGCGGTTGGAACGGTATGCCGACTTCTATATCGAATCCGGCATCTCACAGCCCCACTTTGTGCGTTTTTATATGAATTTGCAGAGGGATATCGCCTTGGTGTTTGAAGATCAGGCAGCTGAAATGCTGGAGGATTTCCTTCAGTACATGACCCGCCCGGTGGTCGACACCTTGCAGGAAGCGATGAATGCCGGCAAGCTGGTCAAAACCGATCCGTACATGGCGGCGCGGATATATTGGGGCGGGGTTTTCGGCGCGATGAATTACTTTTTGGAACAAACCGGCGCGGATTGGTCCAACCGGGATGCAGCGCAAAAAGAAGCGTTGAAAAAAAAGGCCATGGAAATCATTTTTCAAGGACTGATCAAGCGATAACCAAAGGAGAGGAAGGATTGCGATGCAAATGCTTTCGGTAAACGGGCTGGAGAAAAGCTTCGGCAGCCTGCAGGCGGTAAAGGGCATCACCTTTTCCGTCCGGCAGGGGGAATCCTTCGGGCTGCTCGGCCCGAATGGAGCGGGGAAATCCACCGCCATCGGCATGATCAGCGGTTTGTTCGCGCCGTCGAAGGGCGAGATTCGGATCAAAGGCATCGACATGGTTGCACAGCCCAAAAAAGCCCAGCGGCTGATCGGTGTCGTACCGCAGGATATTGCGCTCTATCAAGACATGACAGCCAGGGAGAATCTGCTGTTCTGGGGGAGCATGTACGGGCTGCGCGGCCCGGAACTGAAGCGCCGGATCGCCGAAGTGCTGGAGATTGTCGGCTTGGCGGAGCGGGCCAAGGACAAGGTCGGTCAATTTTCCGGCGGAATGAAGCGCAGAGTCAACATCGGTGCGGCCATTCTGCACCGGCCGGAGCTGCTGATCATGGATGAACCGACCGTCGGCATCGATCCGCAATCGCGCAATCACATTTTGGAAACGGTAAAGCGGCTGAATCAGGCGGGCATGACGATCATTTATACGAGCCATTACATGGAAGAAGTCGAATTTCTCTGCGAACGCATCGGCATCATCGACCACGGGGAGTTTATCGCCAGCGGCACAGTATCGGAGCTGCGGGAAACGATCGGCAACCGTTCGCGCATCGTACTGACCCTGGCCCCTGAAATCGGGGAGATCGAACAGCTGCCTGCGCTGCTGCAAAAGGAAATAAGGGTCGAGGATTTCCGTATCGACGGCGGGCAATTGATCGCCTTCCACAAAGAGCCGCAGTCGGTGCTGAGCGGGGTCATTCAATCCGCAACCTCAGCCGGCTTGCAAATCAGCTCCGTCAACATCATCGAGCCGAACCTGGAAAGTGTATTTCTTCACTTGACAGGCCGCAGCTTGAGAGATTAAGGGGGCCGTGCGATGAACATCTTAAGCTTGGCGGCAAAGGATCTTATCTTGACCGTGCGCGACCGCAAAGGCCTGCTTACGCTGATTATCATGCCGATGGTGCTGATTGCGATATTGGGATCGGCTTTCTCGGGACTGATGGATACCGGCGGCGAAGCAGGGAAAATCGAAAATTTCAGCCTTGCGGTTGCCAATCAAGACGAAGGCCCCTTGGGTGCTGCGTTGACGGACCAGGTATTCGGAGAAAGCATGAAAAACCTGATTCAGCTCAAAAAAACCGATGAAGCCGGACTGCAGCGGCAGCTGGAAAACCGCGAGGCGGAGATCGGCGTTCTTATTCCGCCATCGTTCTCTTCCTCCATTTTTGCCGGGAAGCCTGCGAAAATCGTGATCAAAAGCACGCCCGACGCCGGGGTCAAAACGACACTGGTCGAAGGAGTCCTGCAGCAGTTTGTACAGACGGCCTTGCTGCAAACGGAAGCGATAAAGCTCGCCGCGGCGCATGCCCCGTCTGCCGATCCGCAGGCACTTGCCCGTCAAATGCAGGAGCAAGCAAGCAGCACGGCGTCTCCGGCATTCCCCTTGCTGGAGGAGCAGGGAGCCGGTGGCGGAGCCAAGCCGATCGGCTCATTTCAGTACTATGCTGTCGCCATGGGTGTGATGTTTCTCCTGATGACCGTCGTAAACGGCGTCTCGGCAATGATCGAAGAAAAAGAAGAAGCGGTGTTCAGCCGCCTCTTGATTACCAACCTGACGCACTCCCAATATATCATCGGCAAATTTCTCGGCCTGCTGGCGGTCAGCCTGCTGCAATTTGCGGTGATAGTTCTTGGCACTTCCCTATTGTACGGTGTCGATTGGGGGAGTTCCGCGGCCGGCATCGTCTTTATCAGCTTCGCCTATGTGTTCAGCGCCTGCGGGCTGGGCGTTTTCTTCGGCTCGCTGATCAAATCGTTAAAAGCATTTGAAATAGCCGGCATGCTGGGAACGCAAATCATGGCAGCGATCGGCGGCAGCATGGTTCCTGTGTATCTCTTCCCCGACTCGCTGAATCAAATCGCCAAAGCTTTGCCAAACGCGCTCGCGCTGCAAACCTTTCTCGACCTCATGTCGGGAGCGGGCATGAACAAGGTGCTTGTCCCCGGAATGGCGCTGCTTGGCCTGGGTTTGCTGTTCATGCTGATCGGGTGGCTGCGTCTGGCTGCGCAAAGGAGGATCAAATATGCATAATCTTTTGGCAATCGTCCGTTTTCGGCTCAAATCGAATTTCACCTCGCCCGCCGTTTGGGTGCTGATGATCGCCATGCCCTTTATCTTCAGCGTGATCTTCGGCAGCCTGACGGGGGATTCCGCAGCCGCCAAGCCGCGGGTCGAACTGATCGCGGACAATGGCGCAAGTGCGCAGCTGGTCAAGCTGATTACCGCCAATGCCGGTTACAATTGGCACTTGTCGGCAGACCTTGCTCAAGCCAAGCTTGCCGTAACCAAGCAGAAAGCTGTTGCCGCTGTCCGCATTCCGTCCGATATAGCAGATCGGATCGGCGCCAAGAAACCGCTGCTTCAGGTGTACGTGCAGCGTAAATCAAGCGATTACCAGGCATTGAACAGCTACCTGCAAGGCGTTTCCCGCACCGTCATGAGCGCCTATCAGCTTGCCGGCTCACTGCCGGGCGTGAGCCTCGATGAGCTGCTGCAAGGTATCGTCTCGCATTCGCAGGTGCAAATCCGCAATGAGCCGATCGGCATAAACAGCCAAAGCAAACCGGTTAACCTGACGTCTGTCGGCTTTACCATAATGTTCATGATGTTCGGCATCTCCGCAGCCGCCTCGGCGATTCTCGATGAACGCCGTGAAGGAACCTGGTCGCGGCTTTTGGTCACACCTGCGTCCAGACTGCAGATCATGGGCGGCTATCTGCTTTCCTATTTTCTGCTCGGATGGGTGCAGTTCGGCGTTCTGATGACGGCGATGGCGCTTATGTTTCATGTCCATTGGGGAAATCCCGTGCTGTTCATCCCTTTCGCCTCGCTGATGATCCTTACGATCGTCGGCTTCGGATTAATGATGGCGGGCATTGTCAAAACCCGCAGACAGGCTTCGGCCCTGAGCGCGCTCGTGATTGTAAGCACCTGCATGCTCGGCGGCGTTTATTGGCCGCTTGATTTTGTGCCGCAAATCATGCGCACGATCGCGCAGTTCGTCCCGCAGTCCTGGGCGATGGAAGGCTTCCGGCAGATCATGGGCGGCAGCCTCTATGTTCCCGACTTGGTACGAAGCTGTCTGGCGCTGTCAGCCTTTGCCGCCGTTTTCTTCTTCATCGGGCTGCGCAGAATCCGCTTTGAATAAATAAGGGATCGCCCCGAAAGGCCGGTCCGCAGAGTGTCGAGAAACCCTATAAATTAAATTAAGACTTTTTGACGGCTGGGGGGTATCTTCTTCCGTCGCTCTTGAAACCAGGAAATTGGATTAGAAATTGCGGTATTTTCCCGGTTTCAAAGGCGACCGCCAGGTCTCTCCAGATGATACCCCCCAGCCCTATAGGTCTTAATTCATCATTATGGGGTTTCTCGGGCAGCCTAGGGATCGTCCCGAAAAGACCATCCGATTAGTTCGGTAGGAAAGGTTCGCCGGATTGCAGCAATGCCGAAAATCGAAATAAGAGAAGATGCGGGCGTGGATGGAATGGTCTCCAATGCCGAAAATAGAAATAGCACAGTCCGTGGCCGGAGAGAAGCGCGCCGCAATGTAGAAAATCGAAATAAGAGTAGGGCGAAAGTGGACACCATCCACTCCAATTCCGAAAATCGCAATAGCAACCCGGGTGCGAGAACGAACGCTCCATGAAGGCATGGACATTGGAACGGAAGTGCCGTCTTTTTCCGCAAACAACATTTCTCCATATTGTTATCCCATACTTGTGAAAAGTGGAAGGAATGGGCGTCAAGTTTCTACGCCCCATATCCATTTCCCTGCGGAAGAGTAATCGTAATGGTGGTTCCCTCCATTATTATACTTTCAATTCGAAGCTCGGCAGTTCCTTTATAAATCCTTTCAAGCCTTTTCACAGTGTTTTCCAAGCCGATGTTGCGAAATCCCTGGCGGTGATGATTCGTATAATTTCCTTGCAGCAAAAGGTTAAGCTTATCCGCTTGAATCCCGACTCCATTATCTTTCACTTGAATGATCAGCTTCGCATTGGACATTTCTGCCGAAATATGTATATAACCTCTATGCTGAGAAGGACGTATCCCATGGAAAATAGCATTCTCGACAAGTGGCTGCAAAATATTTCTTGGCAGCAGACAATCAAGTGTTTCTGTTTGGACGTCCCAATTCAGGTCGAACATATTTTGATATCTGTACGATTGGATCACCATGTATTCTCCAACAATCTTCATTTCTTCCCTTAACGAGATCAGCTTCTGGGCTTCTCCCAATTTTACAGTATCCTGAAGCAATGTAATAAAAGCTCCTGTCATCCGGACAATGTCATTGTGCTTATGCTTTTGTGCCATATAGATGATCATATTTAATGTGTTATAAATAAAATGAGGGTTGATTTGGGACAGCAGCAGTTCCATTTCCATATCGCGCTTTTCCTTCTCAAGGCGAATAGACTCCTCCAAGTGGATTCGCAGCTGGGATACCATTCGGTTAAATCCGTAGCCGAGCTTTTCCAACTCATCGCCTGAAGAAATCTCGACACTTGTATGCAAATTTCCGTCAGAAACCAGATTCATCGCATGATATAAATGGAAGATGGGTCTTAAAATGTTTAGAATGATTGGCATCATAAGAAGCAAAGCCAGAATTGTGCTGGTCAAAGCAAAAACCATCAGGATATAAATGGCAAATTGGGCCCGTAAAAGCAGTGTTTTCATCGACGTATACGATACAAGCATCGATTGGTTTTCATTAAACCGCTCTGTCAGCGCAATCCCTCCATTAACACGGGTTGTCGACTCATCTGAATTGCCGGTCCATTGATTCGGGTTATTGGCCAGCTTGATAAGCTCCGGTTCGCTTTTTTTATTAAATAATAAGTAACCGCCCTTATTTACCCATAAATAGCCGTCAAACGATTCGCTGCCCAAATCCAAAAAAGATTGGAAATCACTGCTGTCCAGATTGATAATCAGTTGTCCAATAATATTGCCTGAATTGATATCTCTTACCTTTGTAATATAGCTGATCGTGGGCACTTCTGCTAAAGAGGAGCCGGTTGGGTAAAGCAAATGCATCTGAGTGAAGGAGATGTTTTGTCCGGAAGAGACATAATTTTGATACCAAGGCTCCTGCATGCGGGTCGCAATATATTTATCTGATTGAGCTTCACTCCAGATTACTTTACCATCCGGCAATACAAAAATAAAATTCTCGATTTGCCGATTTAATCCTTTATGCTTTTGGATGAAATCGATGGCGTTCCAAGTGAGCGCAAATTTCCCGTACGTGTCTTCAGAGGAATAATTTTTGAAAAAAGTTTGCAGTTGATCCGATATGATCAGAAAGGACGTGAAATTCGCAATGTTCTGCGACATGTACTGCAGTTGACGAGCCGTCTGCCTCAGTTTGGTTTTATCATTATCAATGATTTGCTGCTCAAGAATCATTTTAAAGTAAATGAAGGTAAACAATCCGGATAACAATAAACTTACAACGGCTACAATCGAAATTCGGATCAGAAGTTTTGACCGCAAGCTTTTTCTCATGACAGTCCATTTCTCCTTCTATATTCATGAGGAAGCATTCCTGTAAATTTTTTGAATACTTGACTGAAGTATTGAGCGGAGTGATAGCCTACCTTCTCCGCAACTTCGGACATTTTGGCCTGCTCGCTTTGCAGAATTCGTTTGGCATGCAGCATGCGGGTATCGGTTACATAATCGAGAAAAGTTCGTCCAAGTTCCCGCTTAAACAGCAAATGCGTATAAGATGCGCTGATTCCGTTGGCATATGCGACATCTTCGATATTGATATCCTCGTTGTAATGGGCATGAATATATTGCAGAATTAAATGCAGTCTCGGGGATAATGTAAAATTGTGAAATTTATCAAAGGCCTTTTGATATTGTTCCAGAAAGAATTGATATAGTTCCCGTATATTATAAATTTCCGGCAAGTCTGTACAATTTTCGCTCAATCGTTGTTCCTCGCTTATTCCCATCTTCCTGTAAAGCGCTTTCAGTGTTTTCTTTAAAAAAATAACCGACTCTTGCAAGCCATCCAAATTCCACGCCGGTTGAGAAACAGATTCAAATCTTTGTTTCAAAGTGCGCTCCACCACTTCCCAAGGGCCATGCTCCATGGCGTCAACAAGGCCATCCAACCGATAATCATCATTGCGGCCTTTTTGCAAGGGCAATTCCCGAACATCCAGTCTCGCTTCTCTGCCGCAAAACAGGGTATAATGGGCTGCAAGCCTCAATCGATCATAGACTTGGGGCAGTGTCTGCAGATTATTATCATGAAACTGATAGAAGATGGATACGGTTTGCGAATAGCGAAGCCGAAAGTCTTCTTGAAAGAGAATAAAAAAATGGTCAAGTTCTTCTCCGGCAGATTTTGTACAGCTCATATTCGCCGACATAAGAAAAATGATTTGGGTGTCCTGTATGGCGAATTCCCCTTCAAGCTGCCAATCGGCCAGGTGGGCGACAGCGGCATTTTCAGATATGCATGAATCCATAATCCGCATTTGATCCCGTTCCGTACTGCTTGAAAATGAATAAGGGAGATCCGCTTGCACCAAAATGAGCGCTAGCTGTCCTGCTTTAAACTCCCATTCCGGATAAGCTTCTCCACGCGTTATCAGATTCTTAAGTTGATTTTGCTGCATATATTTTCTAGCCTGCTCGTCTGCTTCCCAGCAAGCCTTTACCTTAGCCAATTCAGACAGCAGCTTCTTTTCTTCCATCGTATGCTTGACCCAATATCCAGAAACGCCAATTTCTATCGCTTGCTGAGCGTATTCAAAGTCTTGATAGGCGCTCATGACTATAAACTTTACTGCAGGATTCATGGATGTGACCGCCCGGATTAATTCCAATCCATCCATACTAGGCATACGAATGTCGACAATCATGATTTGAGGTTGATTGATTTTGTAGAGTGTTAATGCCGAATTGCCGTCATATGACGACTCAGTCAACTCATAGCCATGATCTTCCCAGGGAATCAAATGCTTCAAATGTTCAATAACCATAGGTTCATCATCTACGATCATTACCTTCATATCCATTCACCCTCCCCGTATATGTAAAAATTATAACGTAAGTGGTACATAGGAAAGCAAGGAAAGTAGAGGAAATTAAACTAAATGATAGATTTGCCCAATTGAAGCGCTTTCAAAATTTAACTTATACTACACCTAAATCACATGAATTACAAAGGGAGGACTTGAAGTGAAGAAAAAATTGAAATTATGGTTCAGCACATCAATCGTATTGCTGTTGATCGTCAGCCTTGTCGCCGGTTGTGGAGGGAATGCCGCTCCATCCGCTTCAGACAATGGCCAAGGCGCAACGGATTCTCCTGCTGCCGCTTCCGATGCAGGCGCACAAAATGCAGACCAAAACCTAAAAGGCGAATTTACGTTATGGTCTTGGGATGCTGATCATCCTGAACTGATGAAGGCATTTAACAAACTATATCCGGATATTAAACTTAAACTCGTGAATGTACAGGCTGGAGACGTACCGGCGAAGCTGCAAGCCACGATTGCATCCGGAGGCGAACTTCCCGATGTGATCCGCATCGAGAGAACACAAAGACCGAAAATTCTGGCAATGGATGTTCTGGAGGACCTGACCCAACCTCCTTATAACGTAAAAACGAATCTTTTGTTTGATTACGATACGAGTGTAAACGAAAATGCCAGCGGCCAGTTTGTAAGCCTGCCGGAAGACCAGAGCCTTGCAGGTCTTGCTTACTTAAAAGATTTAACAAAGCAGTATCTCGGTACCGACGATCCGAAACAATTAGAGGCCATGCTTCCGGATTGGGATACATTCATAGACAAAACCAAAGCTGCTGTTGAACATAGCGGAGGAAAAGTTAAAGCCTTCGCCAGCTTGGGCGATGTGTGGGTTGCAGTCCGCGGACAGAAAAAGGGGCCGTACTTTGACGGGGATAAAATGAATACCGACATTCTCGCCGATTCGTTGAAAGCGGTTGTTAAATTCCGCGATTCCGGCATCGTTGACAAATTGGATCAATTCTCGCCTGCTTGGAACGCAGCATTCGGAATGGACAAATATATGTTCTTCCCTTCCCCGATTTGGATGCCGCAGTATGTGATCGGTCCTAACGACAAGACAGGCCAAGCTCGTTACGGATTGATGGTTCCTCCTGGAGGCGGTTACATCTGGGGCGGTTCGGGGCACGGTATCCTGAAAAATGCCAAGAACAAGGAGCTTGCCTTCAAATGGATAGAGTTTTCCTCTCTGACTCAGGAAGGAGCGGATGCTTTGAAAAAGGATGGAGTCTTCTCCCACTATAAAAAAGCATATGAGGACAGCTCCTTTACGGAATGGAAATGGCCGCAAAATTTCGGTGATCAAAACATCGGCGAGAAATATTTTAAAGATATAGCGGCAACAACCAAGGACTTCCCTGAAAATACAAATAATGCACTGTTAGAGGATGCGATGGGCATCGTACTGAAAACGCTCGCTCAAGACAATACGTTCACAGCAGAAAAAGCGTTGGAAAAAATCGAAAAAGAATTGAAAGCAAAAAATCAGAAAATTACTTTCTAAATAGGAGTAAAGCAGTGAAGAGCGGCTTGTTCTGCCGCTCTTCCTATTTCAACATTACAAACTAAGGAGTGTAACTAATGAATGCGCTGAGAAGCAGAGGAGCGGTCCTTTTTTTTCTCTCTCCTTATTTCATCATGTACTTGTCTTTCGGTTTGATACCCATCATTTTTTCGCTGATTGTTAGTTTTACCAGTTGGAACGGGATCGGAGAGAAGACTTTCGTCGGCTTTAAAAATTATATATTTTTATTTTCACCGGATTCTTACTTTTTTCAGTCCATATACAATGTTCTGATTATCATGGTCGGCTATATCCCTTTACAAATTATTTTCGGTTTGTTTTTGGCTAATCTTCTCTACGGCCGTTACGTCAAATGGAAAAGTTTCTTTCAACTTGTTAACTTTCTCCCTTATATTGTGACACCCGTTGCCGTTGGAATCATGTTCAGCTTGTTGTTTGATTGGCAGACCGGCATCGTGAACAAACTTCTCTTGAAATACGGCTTTGTTCAAGAAGCCGTAAACTGGTTGGGGGATCCAACCTATGCACGAATCGTCATTATTTTCATGATGTTTTGGAAAGGCTTCGGTTACACCATGGTCTTTTTTTTGGCCGGACTGGCGAATATTCAAAAGGATTTATACGAAGCAGCTTGGGTTGACGGGGCTTCCCCGCGGCGCACTTTTTTTCAAATTACGATTCCTCTTCTCAAACCGGTGACGAGCTTCATTCTGATTACCGGAATAATAGGAGGCTTTCAACTGCTTGAGGAGCCGATGCAGCTTTTTAAAGGCACGGGTTCCGCCACATTAATCGGGGGTCCGGACCATAGTGCGCTCACTCCGATTTGGAACATGTATGACACTGCTTTTGGAACCACACAGCGTTACGGTTTGGGTGCAGCTATTGCTTATGGGTTATTCATTATTATTGCTTTCGTCTCTTTCATCGGGTTCAAGTTTTTAAATAAAAGGGAGGAGACAGAATGAAGATTAAACTTCGCTACACGGCTGGCACCGCGCTTATAGCTTTGATTTCAATCCTGTCTATCACTCCGTTTTACATTATGGTTATCATGGGAACGTATCAAAATGAAGATTTGTTCAAAAAAATGGTGCTTGTTCCCGGCAACTATTTCATTCAGAATTTTCATACTGTCATGCAAACCAATTTTGGCCAAATCTATTGGAATAGTATTGTGATATCCGTTTCCAGCACTTTTTTATCTGTGTTGGTCAGTACAATGGCCGGATTTGCGTTCGCCAAGCATCAGTTTAAACATAAAAATCTGTTGTTCTCCATCGTGCTCTTGACCATGATGATTCCAGGGCAACTCGGACTTGTCGCCTACATTATTGAAATGAGATTTTTAGGACTTTCCAGTACGTATCTTCCTCTGATTTTGCCATGGATTGCAAATGCTTTTGGCGTATACTGGATGACCCAGTTCATGAGGGGAGCGATTCCTACCGAAGTTTTGGAAAGCGCCCGTATCGATGGTTCTTCCGAGATCAGCACTTTTTTTCGGATTGCCCTGCCTTTCACGCTGCCTGCAATCACAACGCTGTCCTTGCTTATTTTTCTGTGGTCGTGGAACAATTATTTGCTTCCGTTGATTATCATTAACGATCCCGATCGGTATACAATTCCGCTCGGCATTACGAATCTCGGCAGTGCCTACCGAACAGACATGGCGGCTCAAATACTTGGACTTTCCCTGGGTACGCTGCCTGTACTGGTTATATTCGCCATAGGATCCAAGAGTTTCATCCGCGGTTTGACAGCAGGTTCGGTAAAGGGGTAAGTTCTTAGTTTTTCAAATATTTCAATGAGGTGATTGTTTATGAGCGCAACTTGGAAATCCGATCAATTTCGCCTTGGCGTATGCCACCCACTTCCCGTCCGGCGAAACCTGGCACTCCACGTCCTCCCCGGAAGTCAGCGCCATGACATCGGTCTTTTCCGGCAGGGTCATCCGGTAAACCTTGCGGCTGGTCTTCTCCCCCAGTT